>JBFFSQ010000068.1:0-13622 GCA_041572275.1 Gammaproteobacteria bacterium | reverse complement strand
GGTCTGGCACTGATTGATGGAGATGGGGTTGTTCAGGGTAATCCACTGCAATTGAGGCTGGGGCAGGCCTGTGTTGCCGACCTTCATGTCCATATGTCCGGAAAGCAGGTAATGAGTCCGGCAGTGCATAAACGTATTCCGGCGATGGCGCATTTCGACATCATTAAAAATATCGTGGCTGACGATGAGGTCGCAGGGGCTGTTTTTGCCAGTTTCAGTTTGAACGTTATCGAGCGTGAGCTGGAAAAAATTGTTGAAGAGGGTCAGCAGATCACCGTCATATCAGCGGATGGCCAGGAGGTGGCGGCTGTTAACAAGCTGGATACAGATTATTTTGTCCAGGACTATAGCTTGCCGATACCTGATACTGACTGGGCGCTGCAGGCAAAAGTGAATGAGTCGGGTCTGAATACTTTATTGCTGTCTCTGGGTATGGTCAATGCTGTTTCATTTTTGCTGATATTAGTAGTGTTGTATTTCTTTGCGCGACGTATGATCCGGATCTTCTCAAAAGATTTTGAGATGGTTAGCCAGCTGCTGGATACCGTTAACAGTCAACAGGAGATAGAACAGCAAGTATCGCCTTCGGAGTTGAAAGAAACGGAAAATATTATTCAGGGGATTCGGGGTATCGCCGGCGAGATTGCTGACTACCAGCAGCGACTGGTTAGCGTCAGTAATACCGATGAATTGACCGGACTGGCTAACCGACGTTCTTTTTATCAACAAATCGAGCAGTACATTGGCCTGTCGAATCGGGGTGAAGAAGTTGTGGTAGTGATGTTGGACCTGGATTTCTTCAAGCAGGCAAATGATCGCTACGGTCATGCAGTTGGCGATATGATTTTAAAACATCTATCTAGAGTTATGCAGTCTAATATTCGTAGTACAGATTTTTGTGCCCGTTTGGGGGGGGATGAGTTTGTCCTGCTATTGGTGAAATGTAATGAGCAACAAACACAAAGCTGGTTTGAGAAACTGCTGCAGGAGTTCAAACAGGCGCAGGTTGAGGATGAGTTAATTCCAGGAGAGAAGCCCTGTTGTGAGCTCAGTGCCGGTTTTACCTGTGTACAAGCGGGTGATGACATGAACAGTATTCTGGAGCGCGCGGATAAGGCGCTTTATGAGGCTAAAAGCCAGGGGCGTGGCAATATCCAGTTTGTTTCAGGCAGTTAACACCAGCACCGGGGCTTTGCCTTCCGGAACACGTGTTGCCGCAATCGCGGCATATTCAATCTTCAGTCGACTATAGACATCGTCCAGTGGCATACCCAGTACTTTACTGGTGATGGCACGGATAACACCGGCATGGGCGATGATGAGCACGTGCTGGCCGTGGTGCTGCGCTAAAACCTGTTGGTAGACATCCCAGACTCGAATGGCAAAAGTGTTCAGCGGTTCAGCACCTTCAGGGCGGTTATTCACCGGGTCGTTGATGAAACGTTGCAGGGCATCACCTTCATTGGCTTTGATGTCTTCCGGTGTGCGTCCTTCCCAGGTTCCAAAGCCAATCTCTTTGAGATTATCTTCCACACTGTAGTCAATACCCAGGGTGTCCGCCAGATCATGGGCAAATCGGTAGCAACGGGATAAGGGTGAGGTGACGATATGATCCCAGGGGGCCTTATCGGGTATCGCCGCCCACATCTGTTGCCAGCCAGTTTTACTTAAGGGGTCGTCGACGCTATGGCCGCGATAGCGACGTCCGCCTTCGGGTTCACCATGACGAATGATGTCAATCCGGGTTTCTTTCGCCATGCTGTTAAGCCATCCAGCCGATCAGTGTGAGCATGGAAATAACGGCCAGCCATACTACCAGTGTCCTCAAAACCAGGCCGCGGGTCGCCCGGATACAGGCTGTTTCTTCACCAGGGGCACAGTCACGTAATGCTCCAAGACCTGCGGTGGTCAAGGTCTGGAAGTTGGCGTCACTTAATTCCTCGAATGAATTTTTGTTACGGTAACTGGCACTGGCACCTTCATAGTTCCCAGTTAGGGCATAACCCACGGCGACCAGGTGAGCCGGGGCCCAGCCCAGAATGGCCTGGAGCTTTTTGGCGGCGGCCGACAGGGTGCCGTTACGTGAAGTGTGCATGGTGTACGAGGTCAGTCGGTAAAGCAGTGCACCGAATGGGCCGAGTACGATGAACCAGAAGATGACGGAAAAAATACGGTCATTGGATTGATAGAGAATGGCATGCATGACTTCAGGTATTTGCTGGTCAGGTGCTGTTGGCGCATCTTTGCTCATGATGGCAGTAGCAAAGTGTTGTGCCTGTTCTTCGTCACCGCTTTCTCGTGCATTAAGATAGCCATCGATATCGCGGTTTAAATCTCTTGGGCCAAGACAATAAACAAATACCACCAGACCAAAAACCAGGCTGAGCAAACCGTAAAGTGCATCAACCAGGCTGTTCTGGATCAGAGCGGTGAGTAGTATGACCGGTAATAGCAGAATAACGATGGATGAGGCACCCTGGTCTGAGAGTCCTGGCAGGTGGTTAATTAGCCACTGACTGTAACGGTCAAACCAGTAGAAATTTCTGAAATCGCGGACGAATTCCGCACTGTGTTCCAGTATGAGTCCAATAATGATACAAATAAGTGCCATGTCGTTTTTAGTCGTTAAGTAGTTGTTTGAGTCGAGCCCAGTCAAAAGCTTCACCAGGATCGGTTTTTCTGCCCGGTGCAATATCACAATGCCCTGTTAGAGCCTGTTTGGCAATAGCCGGATACTGTTTCCGTAGTGCGAGTATCATATCCGCCAATTGTTGATATTGCACTTCTTCATAGGCCTGATTATCAGTACCCTCGAGTTCAATGCCGATAGAGAAATCATTGCAGCGTGAGCGGCCACAGTACTGTGATTCTCCAGCATGCCAGGCTCGCTTGTGGAAAGGCACATACTGGATAATGTCCCCATTGCGGCGAATTAGCACATGGGATGACACTCGCAACTGGCAGATTTCTGCAAAGTATGGGTCTGCGTCAGGGTCGAGCTGGTTGGTGAACAGCTGATTGATATAGGGGCCACCAAATTGCCCCGGTGGCAGGCTGATGTTGTGGACCACAATCAGGTCAGGTGTGGTGTCTTCGGGGCGGTCATCAGCATTGGGTGATGGAATATGCTCGACACCCTCAAGTAGTCCAGTTTTCTTATTAATAATCATGGACTTAGATCCTAGCAGTTGTGGTGGCAGATGCAAATAGCGGATAGCGGCACAAGTTCACAGAGCTGGAAATATTTAGCGGCTAATGTTGGTGTGGAGACAATCAACAGCTAGAATACGCCCTTCAGAATTCGAGACAATGATTTGGCTGATTTAAACCCTCAACAACTGGCTGCAGTGAAATATATCGATGGTCCTCTTCTGGTGCTGGCTGGTGCGGGTAGCGGTAAGACCCGTGTAATTACACAGAAGATTGCCTATCTGATCAAGGATTGCCAGATTAAAGCCAGCCATATCACGGCAGTGACCTTTACCAACAAAGCAGCGCGCGAAATGAAAGGACGTGTGGCAGAGGTTCTGGGTAAGGGTGAGACCCGTGGCCTGATAGTCTCGACCTTCCATAATCTGGGTCTGCGTATACTGGGCAAGGAGCACAAGCGGCTAGGTTATAAGACCGGTTTTAGTATTTTTGATGCCTCGGATACCTTGACCTTGCTGAAGGGATTGCATGCAAAGGAGTCAGTGAGCAATGTGGATGATGCGGAAGAAGTACGCTGGCGTATCTCGCGCTGGAAAAATGACTTTATTTCACCGGAGCAAGCCCTGTCGACGGCAGAAAATGATCTGGAACTGCGCTATGCCCGTCTCTACGAACGTTACCAGCGCCAGTTGAAAGCCTATAATGCCTTCGATTTCGATGATCTGATCCTGCAACCCGTAGTATTGTTTCAGCAGCACCCTGAAGCATTGGTGCACTGGCAGAAGCGTATGCATTATCTGCTGGTAGATGAGTATCAGGATACCAATGCCAGTCAGTACCAGCTAGTCAAGCTGTTACTCGGTGATCGAGCCAGGCTCACGGCCGTAGGTGATGATGACCAGTCGGTGTATGCCTGGCGCGGTGCGCGTCCCGAAAATCTGGCTTTGCTCAAGGAAGACTACAAAAATCTCAAGCTGATCAAGCTGGAACAGAATTACCGTTCCACCAGTCGTATTCTCAAGTGCGCCAACCAGTTAATCAGCAACAATCCCCATGCGTTTGAAAAACAGCTCTGGTCTGATCTCGGTTATGGTGCACCGATACGGGTGATTGAATGTCTCAGTGGTGAATCAGAAGCAGAAAGAGTCACCGGTGAGTTGAATGCGCATCGATTCCAGAAGCGAACTAAATTCAGTGATTACGCCATACTGTATCGGGGTAATTTTCAGTCACGCATTTTTGAGAAGTATCTGCGCGAATTGCAGATACCCTATGTGGTTAGTGGTGGCACATCCTTCTTTGAGCGTGGGGAAGTGAAAGACATTATGGCCTACTTGCGGGTACTGGCCAATCCTGATGACGACACGGCCTTTCTGCGTATCGTTAATACGCCACGTCGTGAAATCGGGGCGTCTACCCTGGAGAAGCTGGGCGATTATGCCACTCAGCGCGAGCAGAGTCTGTTTGCAGCCAGTTTTGAATTTGGCTTGCAGCAGGTGCTAAGTGAACGTGCCATTAACAAATTGCAGGGCTTCACCAACTGGATTGCATTACTTAGTGATAACGCGGAACGTGGCGATCCAGTCAAAGTGGCACGGGATTTAGTGGCTGAAATTGGTTACGAAGACTGGCTCAAGGATCAGGCGAGTGATCTTAAAGTGGCTGAACGACGTATGGAAAATGTCTATGAGTTGCTGGACTGGCTATCACGCTTATATAAAGACGAGAAAGGCGAAACACTCGGTGAACTGGTGGCGCATATGAGCCTGATGGATATCCTCGAACGTAATAAGGAAGAGGAAAAATCTGATGCGGTTAATTTGATGACATTACATGCAGCGAAAGGGCTGGAGTACCCCTATGTGTTCATGGTGGGTGTGGAAGAAGAAAGCCTGCCGCACAGAACCAGTATCATGGAAGATAATCTGGAAGAAGAGCGTCGTTTGGCTTATGTCGGTATTACCCGTGCACAAAAAGAACTGATCATTACCCATGCTAAAAATCGTCGTCGTTACGGTGAAGATGTAGAATGTGAACCCAGTCGTTTTCTGGCAGAGCTCCCGGAAGATGATGTTGAGTGGGAAGGTGGTGGCCGGACTGTTGATAAAGAGGCCAGTAAGGAACGGGGTCGGGCACATTTGTCATCATTGAAGGATATGTTGGCGTAGTTATAGTAGGATTTTTTCTATAGTTAATGTCTATTGTTGTTAGATGTTATTGAATAGCTAATTAACTAGATATTACTCCTTTTGAATCTTGGTTTTCGCCTGTTGGCGAGTTACTTTTCTTACTACAGCTTAAGAAAAGTAACCAAAAGAAAGCCGCCCCGAGTCGCAAGCCCTCATAAATAGCGATGAGGATTCCATCGTCACTCGCAATTGATGTGGCTGCTGCGGAACTCACAAATCATAAAGCAGCATGATTTGCTCAGACATCCTCGCGGAAAGCACCACATAAATCACTCCCTCCTCAGCTTGTTCAATGGGGGTTAAAAGTCAAAAGTTGTAAGCTTTTCTGCTTCTTCTTTAATACCCCTTTACAGTTTGCTGAGCATTGTACAAAAGAGGGTGAATCCGCCAGGGAGGGCGGATTTAGTTATGTTGAGCATGGAAGCGAATCAAAACGACCTGGCAAAAGAATAAAGCACTTAACGCTTACACTTGAGTGGCTAACAGCGTAATAACAATGCTCGGGAACCTGAAGGGCAAACTGTCTTAGGGCGGCATTTTCTTGCATACTTCTTTGTTGCTGCAGACAAAGAAGTATGTCGCCAGAGGGCGAAACCCAAAGCATAAAAAAATCACAACAATGAATGCCTAGTAAAATATTGTCTTAAGCAAGATGCATTGTAAGAAATTGGTTCAAGTCGAGACTAAAAAATATTGTTCTGTATTAATTTGACGATATTGCGTAAAAGTCATTACGCAAACTCTTATGTAATGCCTAAATAAAATTACATGCTTAGCTTTCATGCTGCTCATAATATTCACGACATTCTACCTCTCGCCCCCGCACTACACGTTTACCCTGTAATGGCCCACGAGTTTCCGTAACCACCGTATGCTGACCCTCCTGATGATGATCATCATAAAAATAAATCACTACCCAGTCATGGGTACGATTAAGTTCATGGGCTAATGCAGAGTTGGAATATAGCGCAGTAAAATGCCAATGGGATTGTGTGCTATGCAGCACCGGCAACCATGCTTTGTTGTCTGGGTTGAATCGTTTTGGGGCGATGGTCGGTAGCTTGCCTGATGCTGATTTGGTTTGATAGTCCTTATCGATTTTTAGTAGTAATTCGACGGAGGGTTCATGTTCAGCATGCTGGGCCTGTCTTTGTTGTAATCTGCGTTCGCCCAGTACCGTTGATAACCAGGCCTGAATGCCTTTCAATCGTTTGGTGCCGAGTCCAGGTACTCTGGCTAATCGGCCATTGCGGACGGCCATCTCAAGTGATTCCAGACTTTTGATATGCAGATGCTTGTATATTTGTTCAGCAAATGCTCTGCCAATGCCCGGAACTGTTTGTAACAGACGGATCGGATCTGACTCTCCCTTTAGGCTTTCTAATCGTGTCATGTGTCCGGTGGCAACTGATTCGTAGATAGAGCGCGCAATGCCTTCGCCAATATTGGGTAACGCAATCAAACCCTTAATACCTTCGTGCTCAATCATATCCTGCAAGCTTTGATCCAGCTCTTCTATAACTAGTGCAGCATTAAAGTAAGCGCGAATACGAAATGGGTTGGCTTTCTGCTTTTCCAGTATGTGGCCGATTTCACGTAGCTGTTTTGCTACCTGTATGTTGAGCTCGATTGTGTTTGTGCGGGTATTCATATCACTATTTCACTCCAGATATGTATTTAAGACAAGTGACGGTGATGGTATAGGCGTAAAGAAATCTGGTTGGTTATGGTTAACTTGATGTTACTCAATACGCAGTAGAAATCAGCCCGTATCATTTTCTTTATATAAACAAGATAACCGTGGAAATAATGGCGCACTGGGAGCATTTTGAACATGATGCCGATATCGGTGTTCGTGGTCTGGGTGATTCAGTCGCTCAGGCCTTTGAGCAGGCTGCATTGGCGATGAGTGCGTTGATCGTCACTGATCTGGATTTAATTAAACCCGATCAGATGATTGAAATTCAATGCAATGAAGCTGATCTCGAGCTGTTACTGGTGGACTGGTTAAATGCAATTATTTACCAAATGGCAACAAGGAGAATGTTATTCAGTCGCTTCCAGGTCGATATTGAACAAGGCCTGTTAAACGCCAAAGCCTGGGGTGAGCCGATTTCTTTACAACGCCATCAACCTGCGGTTGAAATTAAGGGTGCAACTTATACTGAGCTGCAGGTTAGTCAGCAGCAGAGTATCTGGCGTGCCCAATGTGTAGTGGATGTTTGAGCAATGGATATTAATCGGTTACAACAAGTCTCAGAAAACCAGTGGCTGATTCAGCCATTCGGCAAGATGCGAGTGCCTGCCATCATATTTGCCAGTGAAAAACTGATTTTAGACATGGATGACAAGGTGTTTGATCAGATCACTAATGTTGCCACATTACCCGGTATCGTGAATGCCGCGTATGCTATGCCCGATGCGCACTGGGGTTATGGCTTCCCGATTGGAGGTGTGGCTGCGTTTGATCCGGAATTGGGTGGTGTGATATCCGCGGGTGGTGTCGGCTTTGATATTTCCTGTGGCGTCAGGACATTGCACACCGGTCTGACGCCTGAGCAGGTTCACCAAGAGCAGCAACGTCTGGCAGATGCTTTGTATAAAAAAATTCCTGCCGGTTTGGGCAGCACAGGGGCTATTCATCTAAATCATAAGAAGATGGATGCCATGCTACGGGGTGGTGCACGCTGGGCCGTTGAACAGGGCCTGGGTGAGGAGCGTGATTTATTACGAATTGAGGAACAGGGTTGTATGCAAGGAGCTGAGCCTGATCAGGTATCAGAGCATGCGAAGGAACGTCAGAAAAACGAGATGGGTACACTAGGCTCAGGCAACCACTATCTTGAAGTGCAGCGTGTGGTAAAAATTTACGATAAAGATTGCGCCAGAACCTTCGGGATAAAACTGGATGATATCAAGGTCAGTATTCATTGCGGTTCACGTGGATTGGGTCATCAGATTGGTACAGAATTTCTTAAGCAGATGAATTTTAGTGCGCAGCATAACAACATCAGTTTGCCGGATCGGGAATTGGCCTGTGCCCCGATTGATTCCAGAGTGGGGCAGCATTACCTGGGGGCCATGCGTGCGGCAATTAATTGTGCACTGGCGAACCGTGAAATTATTACCCATTTAACACGCAGTGCATTTAAAGAGGTTTTCCCCGATATTCAACTCGATCTGCTTTATGACGTTTCCCACAACACCTGCAAGTTAGAGCAGCATGAAGTAGAGGGTGAATTGAAATCGCTTTATGTTCATCGCAAAGGGGCGACCCGTGCTTTTGGTCCTGGGCACCCGGAGCTACCTGCAGATTTACGCTCAGTGGGTCAGCCGGTGCTCATCGGTGGCACTATGGGGACTGCATCCTATATTCTGGCTGGTACCGATGAAAGTATGCAGCTGGCCTATGGTTCTGCCTGTCATGGTGCTGGGCGAAACATGAGTCGACGCCAGGCTAATCGCCAATATACGGGTAAAGATATTATGCAGCAGCTGGCACGGCAACAGATCATTATTCGGAGTCCGTCTCTACGTGGCGTCGCTGAAGAAGCACCGGGCGCCTACAAGGATGTGAGTGAGGTGGTGAAAGTTGCTGATCAGGCCGGTCTCGCAAAACGTGTAGCCAGGCTGGAGCCGATGATCTGTATCAAGGGTTGAGATTACCGTTACAGAAAATTAAATTCATAGCTGACAATGTCAGTACCAGGGTCAATGATTTCAATGGTAAAAGAAACAGGATTACCCGGTTCCATTTTTGAAATTTGTTCATTCGGAATGCCGAGATATTCTTCGGGTTTGAAACGACGACCCGCAATAATTTTTCCACGAATATCTTCAAAGCGTAGTTCCAATTGCGGAAAAGCCTGTTCAAATTCTGCCTGATTAACAATCGTGGCACTGATCATCAGGGCCTGGGCGGTGTTGGGATGGGTGAAGATATTTTTACTGCTGAGTTCAATACGACTGGTATCGCGAGGTTCAGGTAAGTCGCATTTTGCATATTCGCACATCAGAGCCAGCCATGGACGCAGTTCATTATGTTGAACGAGTTGCAGACGATCGTAATACGCATACTGCAGCAGGCCAATAAGAATGGCGATTAATATGCCCAGGCTCCATAGGCCGGTAGCCAGGTAGCCATAGTGCTTTTTTGAAGAACGTGCTTCAGCACGTAGCTCGGGTGGAATAACATCGGCCAGTACGGGTTTGTCTGCGGTGTCGATCAGCACCGGATCAATATCGTCCAGGCTAATAGCGTTGTTATTTTTTTCGCGGCTATCAAGCTCAATATCATGATGCTCGCTGTGGGTTGTGGTACTGAAAATAGCCATACAGAAGCCACAGCGTAGTTGACCATTCGCCTGTTCCAGCATCTCCTGGTCGACGCGAAAAACAGTATGACAATGTGGACATTCAGTTTGCATGGTGTTTATTTTAGGCTTTTTTTCTGCCGCTTATCCTGACCCACTCATCTTGCACTACAGGTGGTTCCAGTGCAAACCACTGACTATAGCGATCAATAATGCTCTGAGCTTGTGTCTCCAGTATGCCAGAGAGGACAATGTGGCCATTGTCTTCAGTATAGTCGGCGAGCAGAGGTGCCAGTTCAATCAGCGGACCGGCCAGTATGTTGGCAATGACGATGGCGTAATGTGGTCGAGGCTTCGTTTGTGCCAGTTGTTCAGGGAACATGGTGGATAACTGGTTTGCAACCTGATTCTCGCGGGCGTTAGTTTCTGTTGCAATCAGGGCCTGAGGGTCGATATCGACGGCATCGCAATGTTCGGCACCCAGCAGTTTTGCGGCGATTGCAAGTACGCCAGAACCACAGCCGAAGTCGAGTACACGTTTATGTTCCAGGGGCTGTGAGTCCAGCCATTGCAAGCATAATGCGGTAGTCGGGTGAGTGCCGGTACCAAAAGCCAGGCCCGGGTCAAGCATCAGGTTGACCGCGTCAGGATCAGGGGGAGGCATATGACTGGGGCAGACCCAAAGGCGCTTGCCAAAGGACATGGGTTTATAGTCATCCATCCAGGCACGTACCCAGTCCTTGTCTTCCAGTGCTTCAATTTTTAACTGGCTGATATCGAGTTCGGCACTGATGTCTTGTTGCAGTTTATCAGTATCGATGCCAGCTTCAAATAAACCGGTCAGAATGATATTGTCCCAGAGTGGTGTTTCACCAGGGGCGGGTTCGAGTACCGGTTTGTCTTCTGCGTCTTTGAGGGTAACCGAGAGAGCACCCGCGTCGAGCATGGCCTGTTCAGCCTGTTCATGACGTGATTGCTCGACTTCGAGTGTGAGTTGAATCCAGGGCATATGAATTGACTCAGAGACGCAGAGTTACAGTGGTTCTAATATGTTGTCCTTAAACGCATTAAAACGGGATGGTCTGAGTCTCTGTGCCTCTGTGTCGTGTTAGGAAAGACCGAGTTTCTTTTCCAGGTAATGGATGTCAGCACCACCGGCCTTGAAAGCGGCATCGTACATGATGTCTTTCTGCAGGGCGATATTGCTGCGAATACCCTCGATAACCATTTCAGATAGTGCGCCTTGCATACGAGCGATTGCGGTATCTCTGCTGTCACCATGGGTGATGACCTTGCCAATCATGGAGTCATAATGAGGGGGTACGGTATAGCCTGCATAAATATGAGACTCAACACGAACACCTGGGCCACCTGGCGCATGGTAAGCAGTGATTTTTCCGGGAGAAGGCATGAAGGTTTTCGAATCTTCTGCATTAATACGGCACTCAATGGCATGACCATTTAATTTGATGTCTTCCTGTTTCATGCGTAAAGGTTCACCGGAGGCAATGTAGAGCTGTTCCTTAACGATATCAACACCAGTGATCATTTCAGTGACCGGATGTTCAACCTGAACACGGGTGTTCATTTCAATAAAGAAGAATTCGCCATTTTCATAGAGAAACTCAAAGGTGCCCGCACCACGGTAATTCATCTGGATACAGGCTTCGACGCAACGGTTACCAATAAAGGCACGTTGTTCCTCGGTGATGCCTGGCGCTGGTGCTTCTTCCACAACTTTCTGGTGGCGGCGTTGCATGGAGCAATCACGTTCACCCAGATGCACGGCATGTCCCTGGCCATCGGATAATACCTGAATTTCCACGTGACGTGGATGCTCGAGGAATTTTTCCATATAGACTGCATCATTGCCGAATGCGGCGCCGGCTTCAGCCTTGGTCAGGGAAATGGAGTTTAATAATGCGGCCTCAGAATGAACAACTCGCATACCACGACCGCCACCGCCACCAGCGGCTTTTATAATGACCGGGTAGCCGATTTTTTTGGCAATCGACAGGTTGGTGCTGTTGTCATCGCCGAGTTCACCATCTGAACCGGGTACACAGGGCACGCCTGCTTTTTGCATGGCTTCAATCGCGGCAACCTTATCACCCATGGTACGGATGGAATCTGATTTAGGGCCAACAAAAATAAAGCCTGAATCTTCAACGCGTTCAGCAAAATCGGCGTTTTCTGACAGGAAACCATAACCGGGGTGTATTGCCATGGCATCAGTGACTTCAGCGGCGCTGATAATGGCAGGGATGTTCAGGTAGCTCTGTGCTGAGGGGGCTGGACCAATACAAACCGATTCATCAGCGAGGCGCACGTGTTTGAGATCACGATCCGCATCGGAATGAATAGCGACTGTTTTGATTCCCATCTCGCGACAGGCACGTAATATTCGCAGGGCGATTTCGCCCCGATTGGCAATAACGACTTTTTCAATCATAGCGCTGCTTTTTTATTCAATAATGAACAAGGGTTGGCCAAACTCAACTGGCTGACCGTTTTCAACCAGGATAGCTTTAACTACACCTGATTTATCGGCTTCAATCTGGTTGAGAATTTTCATGGCTTCGATGATGCAAAGTGTTTCACCTTCGCTGACCTGTTTGCCAACATCGGTGAATGATGGTGCACCCGGCGAAGAGGAACGATAGAAGGTACCGACCATTGGCGAGGTGACTTTATGGCCTGATATTTCTTCGCTTGCAGGTGCCGCTGTCTCTTCAACAGCAGGTGCGGCGGCAACAGGGGCAGCAGCAACAGGTGCAGGCATAACAGGAGCCGGAGCGACTGCTGCCATCTGACGACTGATGCGTACTGACTCTTCGCCTTCTTTGATTTCAATTTCAGCAACGCCGGACTCGTCCAGCAGCTCAATCAGTTTTTTAATCTTGCGTATGTCCATTTGGTTTCAAACCTTATGTATTCATTATGTGTTGGTTTGCCGCACGCAGGGCCAGTTCATACCCTGTTGCGCCCAGTCCAGATATCACACCTTGGGCAATATCGGAAAAATAAGAGTGTTTGCGAAATTCCTCACGAGCATGCACATTGGACAGGTGCAATTCAATAAAAGGAATTTTAACGCCACTTAAGGCATCTCGGATCGCAACGCTGGTATGAGTAAATGCAGCAGGATTAATTATAATGAAGGCGGTGCCGTCATCTCGTGCCTGATGGATTCGCTCGATTAGTTCATGTTCAACATTTGATTGCAGATGCGAAATGCGGTGCCCCAGCTGTTGTGCCAGGTCATCCAGTTCGGCCACGATATCGTTCATCGTTTTGCTGCCATAGTGCTGTGGCTCCCGAGTCCCCAGGAGGTTCAGGTTTGGACCATTAAGTAGAAGAATCTGGGCCATAGCACGTATTATTGTTTGCAAACTGGAGATACAGCGAATTTTGCATGGTTTATATGTTGATGTCTACCAATTTACAGAAAATAGCCGCTTATTTACTGAAGATCGACGCAAATTATTGGTGATTTTTGAGTTAGGTCACAGTCTTGTCTGTTTGGGGAGTGGTGTCTGTGTGATCCTGAAAAAGTATGATATCAGAAGCTGTTTCGCCACTTTTATCGGGCATTGTGGCGAAAACGCTTCATTTGTTTGCCGGCTTATAATAATGACTTAATGATTTCTTCAGTTTCCTGTTTACTGAGTTCACCGGCGCGGACATGGGTGATTTTACCCTCGCGACTGACAAAGGCGCTAAAGGGCAGGGCATTGACGCGGTTACCGTATTCACGTGCCAGCTCCATGGCGGCCAGTTCTGCAGCCATGATGGGGTAGTTCATGCCCATGGTGTCGGCAAAGTCCCTGACAGCTTGCTCATCATCAATGGCAATACCGATGATTTGTAGGCCCTGGTCAGTATATTGTTCCTGTAGTTCCATAAAGGCCGGGATTTCTTTTTTACATGGCGGACACCAGGTTGCCCAGAAGTTAACCAGTAGGACTTT
>JBFFSQ010000067.1:0-13772 GCA_041572275.1 Gammaproteobacteria bacterium | reverse complement strand
ATCAGCAGAATACCGCCAAGATACCAGGGATGACGTACAACGTTTAAAATCCCTGCGGTTTCAAGTTTACCGCACGCACCAATTGCCTTGCCTGTATTACTGTCTTGAATCTGTGCAAAACCGAAAAACTGACGTGAATCATAATGACGCGCACCCCGCACAAATAAAATCAAAGCAAAACCAAGGGACAGGACTTGAACAATACGCCAGTAGCCGCCCCAGCTAAACAAAGGATCAGTTCTCAAACCATATGCAAATAGAGCAACCGGCACCAGGGTCACCAGGGCAAACAGATTGAAAAACAGACGAAAAAAACGATAGTGCTCTTTCAGCCGGGCCTTGAGATATTCCGTAATCGATGGTGCAATCATCGCACTATGCAGGGCACACCAGACCACCAACACGATAACAAGTGCGGCATAATGCAAAGGTTCAATTGTTTGGAATTTAAACATGCTGATTATAATACCTTAATGGAATTAATCCTCCACAGAGGCTGTCATGGTATTCGATTACAACATCAAAAGCATGATCAGCACTAATGCAATAGCGCCTATCAACATACCACGACCTAAATTTACTCTGTAGTTAGATCTTCGTGCAATTTGCCTTAAAAGCGCTTCATCATCCAATTGACTGCAATGTGGACACCTATCCAGTTGTTTCTTAAAAAACAAGCCACAGCGCTCACATTTTCTTAATGTTGCCCTATGCTTTATCTTCTCTTCAAGGTTCAAATACCACATAAAAACCAACTCGTATAAGTGACAGACATTCACCTTGTCCATTCTCGTTAATTACTGTCGCTTTACTTCCTTACATCCCTAATTAAATTTATAACCAAAATAAAGGGTAAAAAAATCCATGTCATAATCATATAGCGCATCATCATTGCTTATATCATGCAATCTCATACCCCATATAAAATTTTTATTTTCGCCTTCAATAAAAAGTCTTGTGGTAAGCGAAACCTCTTGCCAATCCAGGCTTTCTATACTTGGCTCTCTACCCCACCATTCGACCATATAATCACCACTCACCTTAACCAGTGTCAAACCAAGACCCAGCCCCAATGTCAAACCATCACTTTTAATGGCCAACACCGGATGCAAGTGCGCATATAAACCGCTGACAGTCGTACCTGGATCTATGTAAGAAAAGGTATTATAGGCATCATACACTTCGCCCTGTTTCAACCTGACAACATCAAGACCATACTCCATATAATAACCTGCCCTGATATCCATAAACTTCCCAAGCTGATTAAATTGACTGCGCGCTAACACACTTGGATTGATACTTCTTGAGTCATCTAAAGATGTCGTTTCAGAATTTTCTTGCAGGGAATTAATATCCAAAGATATTGCGTCATAAGACAGACCAATAATCCAATCATACTCTTGCGCGGCCACTTCAGATGACTGAAATAGCAAAATAAGAATGACAACAATAAAATTTGATCTCATTATATCTCGCATCATTCGAGACTCTTTATTCAGTTATTTCAGACTACCCGTATCAGAAAAAACACCACTTAAGGACTTTACGTACACTATACGGCCCATCGCAATTCAAATGGGATTGAGAGCCTGAAACTTACACCCGCACTAGAGAAGATTCTACACAGATCTTCGGTAGTTACATTGCTCAATGCCATTAGTGTTATCTGTTCGGCCAATTTGGAACTCTGGATTGATACCAGCGAATCAAAAGCCTTACTGAGTATTTCATAATTTTGTGACGAACCAGGAACCATCAGACACTTAAGAATGTATCTTTGAGACGTCACATTTTCATCCATCTTGTGCCTATCATTAACAAAGACTGGATCAAATAATAACTGATACGGAAATAGAAACAGCCCTGAACCTGAACTGTCTGGCATTCCTAATGTGACTTCCTCACCCAAAACACTCGTGATTTCTGTTTTGGTTAATTCAAGAACGTCAGATAGTGATAAATTCATTTCAATATCCAGTCACTGTTAAAGACACCTGATCAAACAACCCAACCTCGATTTAATCACTCATCGATGCCATATCTTTTCAATTTACGCCACAAAGATGCTCGTGCAATTCCCAGTATCTCAGCCGTCTTTGTTCGGTTCCACCCAGTTTCTTTAAGGACCCAGCGAATATATTCCTCTTCTCGCTGATCAAGGGTGGCCATCTGGGTGTCATCTGAACGAAAGACTTTTACTGTATTACCAAAAACATTATCGGGCAGCTGATCTGTCGTAAAATGATTATCCGTTGCAAGCGCAATCCCTCGCTCAATAATATTCTCCAGTTCTCTAACATTACCTGGAAAATCATATCTAATTAATTTTTCCAGTGCATCCTGTGAAATATCAGACACAGTACGCCCCATACGTAATGAATGTTTTTTCAGAAAATAATACGCCAACAGCGGAATATCATCTCGCCGTTCAGCCAATGGTGGCAAATGAAGCGAAACAACATTCAAACGATAAAATAAATCCTGCCGGAATCGCCCCTGTGTAATTTCATCTTCCAGATTACGATTGGTTGCAGCAACATAACGCACATCAACCGGTATTGTTTCGGTACTCCCCAACCGCTGCAGCTCATGCTCCTGTATCACACGTAATAGTTTAACCTGCATCGGCAATGACATTTCGCCGATTTCATCAAGAAACAGGGTGCCACCATCTGCAGCTTCAATTAACCCGGCACGTGACTCATGGGCGCCGGTGAAAGCCCCCTTTTCATGACCAAACAGTTCATTCGCCAGCAATTCTTCCTGAAAGGCACCACAGTTGATAGCAATGAATGGCTTATCTACACGATGACTGTGTTGATGAAGATAACGGGCAACCAATTCTTTACCCGTACCACTTTCACCAGAAATTAAAACAGAACAATCCGTTGGCGCAATCTGACTCACATTCTTTAACAACCGTTGAATACCGGCATCCTGAGTAATAAACCGTGGTCCCCTGGTTTCCTGATCAACCAGGAATTGTAACGTGCGGTTCTGTCGTTTTGTCTGCACCAGTTCCACTGCCCTGGAGACTATTTCGCGTACCTCATCAAAACGAAAAGGCTTTTCGATATAATGAAAGGCGCCTGCTTTCATCGCATCCACGGCCGATGTCAGGTTGGCGTGACCGGTAATCATGATCACTTCGACATCCGCATCCACAGATTTCGCCTTCTGCAATATCGCCATACCATCGACATATTCCATACGTAGATCAGTCAGCACGACATCAAATTGCATATTGTCCAATGCGTCTATCCCACCCGGCCCTGAGGTGCGCTTAGTCACCTGATAACCTGTTTTCTCCAGCGCATACGCGAGATTTTTAACCGCAACAGCTTCATCATCTATCACTAGCAGACGTGCTGACTGGGCATCAATAGTCATACGCTTGCCTCGCCACAGGGTAGCCGAATAATAAATCGGCTGCCTTCACCCAGAACACTGGCAACACCAATACAGCCATCATGTTCCTCAATAATTTCCTGCACAATATATAAACCGAGCCCACTACCATGACCGGGTTCGTCCGTAGTAAAAAATGGATCAAATATCTTATCGATAATGTCAGCCGCTATACCTGGCCCATTATCCGCAATCTCAATTGCACAATAGGTTAGCTCCTGATTAAGGACACAATCCGTGTCACCGACAAAATGCATACTATCTTGCTCTGTTGATGTCATGGTGCCACCTGTATACGCCCGAATGCTGATCTGCACATCATCGCCACCTGCATTCAGCGCATTTCTGATGATATTGATAAACACCTGTTGCATACGTTGCATATCAGCCCGAATGCTAAAACCTTCCTGAATATCAACGGTGATAGCGGCCGCTCGCTTAAGCTGGTTACGCAGTAACAGCAAGCTTCTATCCACAACCTCTTTAAGCAACAAAGGCTGCAAAGTAAACGACTGCTTCTGACCGTATTCCAGCAGTGCTTTTACAATATGCTGGGCGCGCACAGTTTCATCATCAATCTGCTGTAGCCATTCCCGTTGCATTTTTGGATCGACATCATCCAGTTCCTCGACCAATAGCTGACAGGACGACGAGATATTGCCCAGTGGATTATTCAACTCGTGAGCAACTCCGGACACCAGAACACCTAATGAAGCCAGTTTTTCCGCCTGCAGTAAACGTCGGTGGCGTAAATCGAGCTCATGTAACATACGGTTAAATGCATGAGTGAAGTTGATAAATTCACGATCCTGGCTTACTGGCTTTAAGTAGTCAAAACGACCATTGGAAATATATGCCAGCTTTTTTTCCATCTGCTTTAACGGCGCACTCACAACTCGGCTCATGCGCCAACCAATGGCAACCACAATAATACCCATCACCAGAATGGCCCCGGCCAGTGCCCACTGGCTCTGATTAGCCCTGGCCACCAGCTGCTGGCGCTCATCCATTGCCAGCAAACTGACCGCTCCTGAAACCTGTTGGCCAAGCAGGCGAATATCGTCAAGCTCTGACTGGTTCAACGGGTTCGAGTCCGTTGACAGTTTGTAGTTAACAAATAATTCACGATAGTGCTGTATATCGTTAATCAGCGTATTGAATCGTTGCTCCCCCAGTAAATTCATATACAGAGATTGATGACTGGATATATTGTCATCAACTCGTAGGCCCAGTTGCTCAATCTGATCCAGCTCAGCAGGGTTCTGGTAGAGCATCAAATTTTTTTCATGACGCCGCATATCCAGCACATCATCCTTGAGCAGGTTAATGACACGTCCCTCATCTATCTGGCTTTCAAGAAACAGCAAATCAGCAAATGCAAAAATGGAAAGTAGAAATATCAGACTGGCAAACAGCGAGTAGGAAAGGGTGATTTTCTGACGCAAACTGGTCATAGCAACATACTTCGGTCGTTACAATATGAAACACATTGTTGCATATTGAATCAAACCCCTGCAACCGCGAGCGTTCAGGCTTTCCCCCTCCACTCCCAGTCACTCGTTTCATTATGAAACACCACCACCATAACCAACAATTAAAACTTCCTTAATATTCAATCACTTAACCAGACACCAAAACTGGCACAGAGCATGCAATTGAATAACCAAACAATTTATCAAGGTACATTCAATGAAAAAACTAACCAGCGACCTCAAGCGCATGCTGTCTGCCCTGGCCCATGCCGATGCCGGCGAACATCTATCCCGTACAGATAAGATGAGTTTTTTAAAAACCGGTCATGTTCCCACCCATACACCGGTATATTCCTCAATCAAATCCAAGCCTGCGCAAAAGCGCAAGCCTCAGGTTGCTGTGATATTTGATGGTCACGCCTCGGATGCGGTCATCGACTACCTGCTGACAACACCTTTCATCTTCAATACAGATATTCACATTCTCGCACACGGCGATGATGTAAAGCTGCAGGAGAAAACCAGCACCCTGAGCCTACGTCTAAGAAAATCTGGCCGGAAGAGCACAACGACATTCTTGCTTGAAGAAATGGCCGATGCTTTTCAGGAGTTCTGCAATGACCACCCCAATCTTCAATGCCTGCTCGCGCCAAAGGATGACCTGCTGGCCAAAGAGATCATCGAAAATCCGGAGTTTCACAGTCACTCCCACAAAATACCTCTCATCCTGATTCAGGATAGTGATAGAAAAACAGCCGCTATGGTGACAGCCGCTTAAATCCGTACGAAACAACATCGCTCCCCCAGGCGAGGTCAATACCGATTGAACTACCACTCACCACCAGGAGCAAAAATTGAATACATTAGCTGATGAAGAACAGGTCATCCCGCAAACAGGGAGCCTGACTCGCAAGCAATGGATTGCAGCGGGTATCTTTTTACTCGCTGCAATCGCCATGTCATTTGCTGTACCCACAATTGAAGTCGCCTGGGTTACCGCCATCCTCATACTTACCATTTATTTATTCGCGTTTGAGGTTGTTGGCGTCGATGTCGCAGCAGCAACCATTATGGTTATACTGGGGCTAACCAGCCTGTTAGCGCCTTACATGGGACTCGAACAGGGGCTTGTTGACTCCAAACACCTGTTTGATGGTTTCTCCAGCAACGCGGTCATGTCTATCATCGCCGTCATGATCATTGGTGCCGGTCTCGACAAAACCGGCATTATGAGTAAAGTTGCCAGCTTTATTCTAAACGTCGGTGGTACAGGGGAAGCGCGAATCATCCCTATCATTTCCGGCACCGTCGGTATTATTTCCAGCTTTATGCAGAATGTAGGCGCTGCAGCTCTGTTTCTTCCTGTCGTATCACGTATTTCTGCTCGCTCAGGGCTGCCTATGTCTCGCCTGCTCATGCCCATGGGTTTCTGCGCCATCCTCGGCGGTACTGTAACCATGGTAGGGTCCAGCCCATTGATCCTGCTCAATGACCTGATTCTGACATCGAACAAAGCACTACCCGTCGACCAGCACATGCATACCTGGAACCTCTTTTCAGTCACACCCATCGGTCTGGCCCTGGTCGCAACCGGCATTATTTACTTTGTATTGGCCGGTCGCCTGGTACTGCCTAGTAAAAAAGAAGATGTCGGTACCAAAGGCGAAAACACCATGCACTATTTTCAGGATGTGTATGGCATCAATTACGCCATGCACGAAGTGAGCGTAACGGCAGACAGCCCTCTGGTGGGGGAAATCCTGAATGATATAGAAACAACCAATTGCATACGCGTTGTAGCGGTCATGAAAAACAACGACATATCAATCGGTGCCGGTGGTGTGGCACGTGATATGGAAGTTAAAGCTAACATGGTGCTCGGTATTCTGGCGACCCAACAGTGCCTCCAGGGCTTTATCGAGAAATACAAGTTACAGTTACATAAAAACCTCGACGTGTTTGCCGATGCACTGTCGCCCAGCAAATCGGGTGTTGGTGAAGTGGTTATACCACCGGGCTCACAACTGATTGGAAAAAGTGCGCGCGACATCTGGCTACGCAAGAGCTATGGCATTGCCATGATGGCACTGCATCGCCAGGGTGAAACCTACCGTGAAGGTGATGGTATTCGTGATATGCCATTACAAGCCGGTGATACACTGATTACGCATTCACCATGGGCCATACTCGCGCGATTAGAACACGACCGTAACTTTGTCGTCGTAACCACTGAATACCCACACGAAGAACTACGCCCACATAAGCTTGGTCATGCCCTGGTATTTTTTAGCATCGCCCTGTTTATGGTGCTGTTTACTGATATTCGTCTGTCAATTGCCTTATTAACAGGTGCCCTGGGCATGGTATTGTCCGGTGTGCTTTCGATAGAAGAAGCCTATGAAGCCGTAAGCTGGAAAACTGTATTCCTGCTCGCCTCTCTGATTCCCCTTGGTCTGGCCGTGGAAACATCGGGCACAGCAAAATGGATAGCCGAACAAACGCTGTCCGTTGTCGGTCATATGCCAATCTGGGTCATACAGTCAGCTGTAGCCGTATTAGCCACCTTCTTTACACTGGTGATGTCAAATGTCGGCGCGACCGTATTACTGGTGCCCCTGGCCGTTAACATAGCCATTGGCGTAGATGCCAACCCAGCGGTATTCGCACTGACCGTTGCCATTGCGACATCCAACTCATTCCTGATACCCACTCATCAGGTAAATGCTTTGATTATGGGTCCCGGGGGTTATCGTGTGATCGACTTTTTACGTGCAGGCAGCATCATGACAATTTTATTTCTGGTCGTCATGATGATAATGATGACGTTATTTTTCTAAAAAAATAAAGCACTCGGTGGCAAATGACTATAAATGGAAATAGCATTTGTCACTGAGCGCTTTTATCCCAACGTGTGTATCTATCACCACCACGACGGGTCGGCAGCCATCCTATCCCCGAATTGATTTTTTATCCATAAACGCTTCCACATGAATATTCAAGAAGACACATACGCCGATCATTGATTCTAATAATAGAAAAATAGGTGATCTATCCCCATGTATTTATCAGGTCTATATTAAAAACGTACAGGGTAAATACAAGAGCCCGAAATAACCGATAACTACAGATATCTATCAACGTAAATAGACTTCAAATAACCTCTTAAGGTTCTAATTACCAATCGATTGCTCTTTTTATGAATAATCTTCCCTCTAATATAATGATTTCCAGCAATATCTTTATAACGCACTGAAGTGTGCACATCAGGAATTATACTGGAATTAGTGCTAGCCAGGTCATCACGAACCAGACGCATTAAATCAGCAATCGATTGCGTAGCAATTTGTCTAAACCAATATAATTTATTATTCGTCCAATATTCAACACATTGGTTTTTATCACCAACAATAGGCTTGCTACTAAATATGTAAAGATTCCTAAATACTATTTCATTATTCTTATTTTGCACATCAATAAGGAGGTTAACTCTTAATGAATTATAATTTTCAGAGAAGTAAAACCGTGGCTGAACAAGAACGTAATAGTCCTTATTATAAACTTCGTTTATTTTTGAGACAAAATCGTCGCTAGTAGAATAAACATCTTCCTGATCTACATTGAAAACATGTTTCAATAGAGTTTCAGGCTCAAGACCTTCATGTGATTCTGTTAACCCAAGCCCTGACATAGATGCAATAGAGGAAGTAGCAGATGCCTCTCTTACTAACTGAGTACCTATAAGTACACCTATAAAACCCTCTAGACCTCCAGGGTTCGAATAATAACCAGTCTTTTTATTTGCTTCTTTTATTGATAACTCAACCGAATTATCATCAATGACTGAGCTGGATTTATCTATCCCCCACAATTTCTCTTTTTCATAAACAATAACAAATTGGCTACTATCGAGAGAAAAATTTGTCTTACTCAAAGAATTTACGGGAGGTTTAATAGTATATCCATTACAACCAGATAAGGTCGCAATAAATATCATAAAAAAAGAAACAATACGAAAAAATAATGCGGCCACATCCTTGTGACTGCTATTTATAGAATCTAAATCAAACATAGAATCGGTTAGTTAAATTAAAGCAACGCTTAACCACCTGTCGCTGTAAATTTTTGCCTTAACGCAAAACTAGCCTGCTCTATTGCTTTATACACACCTTCGGATACATTTGGGAATTTCAAGCCGGGTTCATCCCATGGTTCTGAAATAGCATTTTGCAGACTTTCCCGATAATACCATTTCAATTGATGACTATTAAGATCAATAAGCTGACCCTCAATTGCCGCAAAACCATTAGGGCCTGAGGTTGGAACAAAGCCATAATAATTACGTGTCACGCCAAAATTCACGAGTCTCAGCACGAGCAAGTCATTAATATCATATTTATTTTTGATTTGGCTAAAGTTCTTTACTGAAAATCCTTCTTTCTCACCATTGCTCGGCAACTTATCCAAATCAACAATTTCTTTTATCTCTACAGCTTTAATTCCACGTTTTTTCAAAATATTCAAAAACTGATTCTTAGTTTGAATAAAATCATTTGCTTTGACTTGTTTTAAATGTTCTTCTAAATCACCATTCGCGCCTGAAATAATTGCATAATCCAATAAACCTATCTGACCTGCCGGCATAAAACTACCTTCAGGTAAATTAGCAACAAGAACACCTACTTTTTTCCCCGGCTTTAAATAGTTTGAGTCAAGCGTTATTGGCTTTTGAACATGCGCGCAACCAAACAACCCTAATAAGCTCAATAAAATAATGCCCTTAAATATTTTTTTTATCATTATCAAATCCTCTTATCCAATTTTGTATTTATACGCAATATTGACAGTGCAATATGCATTATTCCTCTTCCAATCAAACTGAATATTACAACAATTCCAGATTAATTGATATTTGAAATCTAACATTTACTTGGGGAGTGTAGACTATGAAACGGGGATGAAAAGGGAGCGAAGTCAGATCGCAAAAAATAAATGAGATGAAAGAGCTATATGTTTAACCACTTAAAGATATTGACCATTTTTTAACCACACAGCCTAACCTATGGGAAAAATTCCCAATCAACCAGTGCGCCTCAAAAATTTATCCCTTGGCCCCATTATAAAGGACCGGTGAAAAACGAGGCTAGAGCAAAGCTTTCTCCAATACTTGTGTTCTGACACCATATATAAGATGCGTTACTTTTGCATATTCTTCTTAGTTGATTTAATCAGCTTGCCGAAATTCTTATCTTTCTTTCTTTTTTCTAAATAAGACATCTGGTTAAACGCTGATTCTTTCTTCATCTTCAGGTAGTTATGATAGCGTTGCTCGGTCAGTTCACCCGCCTCTATAGCAGCCAAAATCGCACAGCCTTTTTCATTGGTATGCGAACAATTAGAAAACTTACACTGCTGGGAAAGGGTCAGTATTTCAGCAAAGGTTTCATCCAGGCCGTCATCGACTGACATACTGCCAAGCTCTCTCATTCCCGGGGTATCAATGATCATCGCGCCGTTATCCAGCCTAACTAACTGACGGCTTGTTGTAGTATGTCGGCCCTTGCTGTGTATTTTACTCACCGGCCGTGTTTCGAATGTCTCGTCACCCAGTATGCTATTCAGCAAGGTCGTCTTACCAACACCAGACGACCCCAGCAAGCAATACGTGAAACCACTCTTTAATAAATCCATAATCGAATCGATGTTCTCACGATTCAAATTACTAAAGGCCAACACCCGGGCATGGGGTACAATATCCACCACACTTTTCTTAATGCCTTCAACTTCATCTCGGGACATCAGATCATTTTTACTCAGGAGAATAACGGGTTCAATGTCACCCTCATTAACCATAACCAAATAACGTTCTAATCTTCGTAGATTAAAATTGTCATTCAAAGATTGAATAATGAAGGCAACATCAATGTTTGCAGCGATCAACTGAAAATCAACTAACTTTCCGGCTGATTTTCTCTTTAGAAGCGTCTTTCTTGGAAAGACACCATATATAATGGCGTGACTATCATCATCGTAAAAATCCGCATATACCCAGTCACCGGTTGTCGGTAGATCACTCGCAGACTCGGCACTATAAAGAAGGTTTCCAGACAATTCAGCAAATACCGGATCATCGCCTTTCGTCACAGTGTAGCTATCTTTATGTACAGATACGACCCGAGCAATTCGATGAGCAGCGATTTTCTCATCGTCTGCTCTCATCTTAAACCAGTCGCTATACCCTATGCTTTCTAAATCACTCATGATTCACTTTATGCTGCTTTACAGTCTGATAAAGAGTCTGACAAAACCGGGCCAGAACAAAGTCCTCTCTAATATTAGAGTCAATTGCATTCTGGCCCATATATTTATCATTTTTAAGATTATTGAAAATACTAGCTATCTAGTGAATATTTTTTGGGCACCCTTTTTTAGCACCTGATGCATAATCTGTAACAATACCAACAAAGCGGTCATAGCCATATGATTTATACATTGTCAGTTTAGTCTTATTTTTGTTAACTGGAGATGAATTGACCGCAAAAACTAATACAGGTTCTGATGGCCCCGAGAAAGTGGCTTGTGGCTTGCTCAGAATAGTAAATTCTGATTTCTTATTTGAGAGAATAGAAAATGTTGAATGGTAATCAATTACAGCTTTTCCTCGCTCATTAGAGTTTGCGCTGTTAATTTGATACTCTATCGTCACGGTTTTATTTAAACAATTTTTAGAAAGATGAGCCAGATTTTTATTAACAGTTGAAAAACGTTTATTAATGATAACTTCCTTTTTAATGTCTGTTGAACCACGTGCCTCTGCCATACTTACATATTCCTCACGAGTTTTTGGCATACTTAAACAAGCAGATACTGAAATAGCAATAGCAAAGATTGAAAAAAATGCTTTCATACTTAGCCCTCAATTATTGTTATTAATGAGTTAGTGTTTTTTTATTATAGGCATTAATAGTGTGCCAGGCGAATGCCGCCTATTCCCTTACTACCAGTATCAAAGATATCATACACATTCTGTCATCAAAACTGAGGGGTGACAAAACACAGTTTTCTCAAATATTAGAGCTATTGCATTCTGAACCCTATTATTCTTTTCTTCCTTTACGTATCAATCGAGCCTGAGCCTATTGATTCCAATCCACAAGACCAGAATCAGAGTCCCTCCTAAATTACCAAGGAATTGAATACTAGATCAAACATATAAACACTAACGGCAGCATGCAACACGTCTGGGCTCTCGCTTTTCTCCTCCACAGGAATACATGGTTCTGTCCCAATCCAGCACATATTCACATCTCATATCGTTACTGCGGCACAGGCCGGAAAAATTCGGGCTTTGATCAACTGTGACGCGTGTGAATCCACCCGTGATTTTGCTAAGTTCCTTTTCCCTGTCAGCTGTTCCTTCATGGTTTTTAAAGCCAAGGTAAACGCAGCTCATGGTTTCCTCGCGATTGCAACTAAGGGTGCAAACGCTGAGTTTTTCATCACAACGTGTATCTTTCTGCTGGGTTGTGGTCTCTTGGCAACTACTGTGTTCTACCGCGCAGATATCAGCACAATTGGCAAGCGCTTGTGACGAAACAAAAAGAAACGCAAAAAGAAGAATCAGCTTGCGCCAGAAGGCTTTTATAAAATACATTACTAAACTCCCACTTGATTATTTAAAACTGTTAAAAGCTGCCTGTCACTGGCTGTGTAGAAGATCAAAAGTAATTCAATTATGGTCTTTCCTACATGACTGCCAATCAAAAAAGATATAGAACCCTATATAGCTTTTCAAGATCGTAAAATTAATGGGCGGGTGCAAAGGGATTATTATTTGACTACCTGCATGAATTAATTTTTAACCCCTCCGACCCCTTTTATCACATCTCATCCCACTAAATAAAATCACCAACCTTTCTATTCTAAACCACTGACATACAGAGCTACGGCTTCAATTTCAAACTCAGTCATTTTCGATGCTATGGAGTGCATAATGGCATTATCATTAGTTCGTTTTCTCGCATTAAATTCAATTAACTGGCCAGAGACGTACCGTTTATGTTGTCCAGCTAGACGAGGAAGAGACTCATTTCCTTCAGCTTTTTCTCCATGACATGAAGCACAGGCTGGAATGTCAGCATATTCATTACCGTGGTGATATATATACGAGCCTACAGCAGAAAACGCCTTGTCACGAATTCGATGGGATTTGGTAGGCTGGGTGCTGAAATAATTGGCAAGAGCGGTAATTTGCTCATCGGTCAGGCCCGCAGCCATATCATTCATGGTACCCACACGTTTGCCACTACGAAAATCAAGCAATTGTTTGTTGATATAGTCTTTGTTCTGCCCAGCCAATCTCGGGTAAATAACATTAGACGCCTCTCCATAAAGCCCATGGCAGTGCTGGCACTTGTCCTTGATTATGTTCAGTGCCACTTCCTGTTCAGAGGCATTCAATACAGTGACTGAAGAGAAAAGAATAAACGAAATAACTGATTTAAACATATGCATAACATTTAACATCTCATGAAATGACTAATTTGTAGAATTTAACAAAAAATATCGAGAAGTAAACAATAAATGATATATACACCTATAACTTGTGAATTTATTGCCCCCAGGAAAGCAACTGAGAACTAGGCTACTGGTTAAACACATTCCATCCTGGCTGATAACCTATAAACGGCTCTGAACCCTTTAATCTATAGTAATTTAAAAACTGAGCTATATGTGCTCCCAGTTAATGTGCATTAGCTTTATTTTGTTGCTACTACTATCAAATATAATTTGCCAAAGCACTTCATCTTCGCTTTTGCTGTATGTGGTTTTCCATAGCGTAAGATATGATGATTGTCTGTTTAGAGTATCAATATACTCCAATGAAGTATTACT
>JBFFSQ010000066.1:0-13874 GCA_041572275.1 Gammaproteobacteria bacterium | reverse complement strand
GTTGACGGCCGTTACGGCAGCAAAACCACCGATTACCAGGCCATTTTTAGTGAATATGGCCTGATTCGCCACCGTATAAAGGTTGAAGTCCGCTGGCTTCAGGCTCTTGCCAGTTTCGATGCCATTACCGAAGTGCCGACCTTGAGTGAACATGCCGACAACATCCTCAACGACATTGTCGACAATTTCAGTGTAGAAGATGCCCAACGTGTCAAAAACATCGAGCGTACCACCAATCACGATGTAAAAGCAGTCGAGTATTTCCTGAAGGAAAAGATAGCCGGTAATGATGAGCTAGAAGCGATCTCCGAATTCATCCATTTTGCCTGCACCTCAGAGGACATCAACAACCTGTCACATGCCCTCATGATCACCGAAGGCCGCAACCAGGTGCTTCTGACACAAATGGATCAGATCATCGACAGCATGCGTAAACTGGCACATGAACATGCCGAACAGCCCATGTTAAGCCGCACCCATGGTCAGCCTGCTTCACCTACTACCATGGGTAAAGAGCTGGCCAATGTGGTTTACCGCCTGCAGCGCCAGCGCGAACAGGTCGCCGCAGTAAAACTGATGGGTAAAATCAACGGTGCTGTCGGTAACTATAATGCGCATTTATCTGCTTACCCGGATATCGACTGGCAGGCCTTCGCCCAGAACTTCATTGAGTCATTGGGCATTACCTACAACCCCTATACTATTCAGATCGAACCCCATGACTACATGGCGGAACTGTTTGATGCAATTTCACGTTTTAATACCATCCTCATCGATATTAGCCGTGATATATGGGGATACATTTCACTCGGCTATTTCAAACAGAAAACCGTCGCAGGCGAAATCGGTTCCTCCACTATGCCGCACAAGGTTAACCCCATTGATTTTGAAAACGCCGAGGGTAACCTGGGCATCGCTAACGCGCTGTTTGGTCATTTGACCACCAAGTTACCCATCTCTCGCTGGCAACGTGATTTAACAGACTCAACCGTGCTGCGTACCCTGGGTGTCGGTTTTGCTCATTCCAGCATAGCCTATCAATCAGCCCTGCGTGGCCTGGGTAAACTGGATATTAATCCAGTGGCTCTGGAAAATGATCTCGATAACAACTGGGAAGTCCTGGCTGAACCCATTCAGACTGTCATGCGTCGCTATGGCATTGAACAGCCCTATGAAAAACTCAAAGAACTAACCCGTGGAAAATCCGTGGATCAGGCGGCCATGCAGGCCTTTGTTGCCAAACTGGATATTCCACCAGAAGCCAGGGATTTACTGCTGGCGATGACGCCGATGAATTACATCGGTAACGCCGTTGAACAAGCCAAAAGCATCTAGTCTCAATCCAGACCTACAGGGATGTAGGTCATCATGTGACCCTTGATTATGCGCAACAGCCACAATCCACTCGGCAACATCACAGCGGAACAATTCCTGGCTGAATACTGGGAAAAAAAACCGCTGCTTATACGCCAGGCTTTTCCCAATTTCCAGTCACCTATCAGTGCAGAAGAAATTGCCGGACTGGCCTGTGAAGAAGAAGTCAATTCACGCATAGTCATCGAAAAAGACCGGGAACACCCCTGGTTCCCTATTTTCGGTCCCATGGATGAAGAGGTATTTGCCAGTCTGCCAGAGAGCCACTGGACACTGGTGGTCAATGACCTGGAAAAATACCTGCCTGAACTGAGCTGGATCATCGATCAATTTCGCTTCATACCCGAATGGCGCTTCGATGACCTGATGGTCAGCTATGCTGCCGATCAGGGTTCTGTCGGCCCCCATGTCGATTTATATGATGTATTCATCCTCCAGGGTAAGGGGCAGCGTCGTTGGCAGATTAACACCCAGCCTGTCCAACCTGGCAACCAGGTTGATGGCACACCTTTACGCATCCAGCAGGATTTCGAAGCTGAACAGGAATGGATCGTCGAACCCGGTGACATGTTATATATACCACCCGGTGTCTCCCATCATGGGGTTTCACTGGGTGACAGTATCAGCTATTCCATTGGCTTCAGGGCCATCAGTCACGCTGACCTGGTTAACGAGTTTATTGGCTATCTGACACAGAATCTCAGTGCTCAGCTCACTTACCGTGACCCGGATCTGAAACTGCAACAGCATTCGAATGAAATCACTCCCGATGCACTAATCCGTGTCAGCAATATATTTAAAGACTACTTGAATCCCAACCATCCGGAACTGCTACGCTGGTTCGGTCGTTATTCCAGTGACACCAAAACAGATCTGCAACTGGAACCTGAAGAAGACATCAGCAATATCCACGAGCTGAAAAACCTGATAACAGAAGATGTGATCTTATGTCGTCATACAGCCAGCCGCTTTGCCTATAGCCAGGTTGATAAAAAAGCCCTGTTGTTCGTCGATGGTGAAGACTACGAAGTCTCCATCAGCTTCGCTGAGACGCTCTGTAATCAGCGTCAGGTTGACATAAACGCATTGCTAAAATGCACCTCCAGTGTCGAACAATCACTGCTGGTAGCGTTCTACAATCAGGGTAAACTCTTTATCGCGGAAGATGACTAACTTTCGCATTATCCACACCAACTGGCAGGCCCATGAAACCGAAATTCGGTTTATCCGGCAACGGGTGTTTATCGAAGAACAACAGGTGCCCGAAGCGCTGGAATGGGAAGGCCACGAAGACAGCTACCACTATATCCTTGCACTCGATCACCACGATCACCCCATTGGTACCGGCAGAATTGATTCTCGTAGTCATATCGGTCGTATGGCCGTGTTAAAAAACTGGCGTAATCAGGGTGTAGGATCTGCTATTCTTAAAGCATTAATCGAATACGCGCAAAATCGGCATGACGCCTCAGTTGTACTCAACGCACAAACTACGGCCATTGGCTTTTATGAGAAACAGGGATTTGTCATCTGTAGTGATGAATTTCTAGATGCCGGTATACCGCACCGAACCATGATGCGAACACTAGCAGGGTCTCAACATGAACGATAACATCAACCTACTGCCTGACTTTGAAAAACAGGGCAAGAATGAAAACGACATTATCCTAAGCGATGTTGAAGGCTTCAAAATAGCCCTTCTCGAGGTCTCCAAAGACACCCTACGGACGATCAACATACTTACTCCTGACCTGGAACCGGCTATCTACGACTACCAGCCGTTTCTAGATAATATACTCGAACTGTGCCGAGGTAATCGCCACGCCAGAGTACGGATACTGGTACAAAATTCAGAACCCGTCATCAAGCGCGGTCATGGCCTGATTCGTCTGGCTCAACGCCTGACTAGTGCGATTGAAATTCGTAACCCCCACGAAGAGTATGTCTCCGTCAGGAGTGCCTTCATGGTGGCTGATTCACAACGCTTTATGTATCGGGAAAATACTGAAACTTATCGCGGCATCTATAACATGGATTGTCGCTACCGTTCCAAATCACTGGAAGAACTGTTTACACAAATGTGGGAACATTCAGAAGCCGACGTACAATTAAAACGACTGGTTATCTAATTTATCATTAAAGCACATTAAAGTACTTAACTTTATACGTAGTGACTTTAAGCTCAAGACCCTTCGGCTTGGCTCAGGATGACAGTTGTATGTGACATATGTCATCACCACCATTTCTTTTTATCTATTCAGTTATTAAGACGATTACACATCAGGGGTTTCAGCAACTACTCCAGAACCATAATAAATCATCTGTCATTCCGATATCTCATCTGTCATTCCGATATCTCACCTGTCATCCCGAACGAATGTGAGGGATCTTAATAAGTAACACAACTTATCAGATCTACAAAGCCCATCGACTATACAAAAAGTACATAACATAGTACGGTTATCATAATATTTGATTGCTTACTTTATTTTCGAGCATACCGATGAAATTAATTGAAGTTATTGCCGATGAAAATATTAGCGACGCCGTATCTGACATCGCCAAACGAAATGATGCACTGGATTATCGACTGGCACAGAAAAGTGAAGAAGGCCGTCAAGCTATTCGTATGCTTTTACTCGATGACAAGGTACAGTCGACACTGGATGCCTTACAAAACATCATTAGCTCATACCCCAGTGCTCGCATCATCGTTATTCCAGTGGATGCAACCCTTCCCTTACCCACAACAACCAAGCAAGAACAAAAGTCCACAACAACTTCCAGAGAAGCGCTTTATGATACCGTTTCCAAAAATGCCGTACTTGATTCAAACTTTATCGTACTGGTTATTTTGTCTACCCTCGTGGCTGCTATTGGTTTAATCAAAAACAATGTCGCCGTCGTCATCGGTGCCATGGTAATTGCCCCCTTACTCGGACCAAACCTCGCACTTGGCCTCGGTACGGCTCTGGGTGATATGGACCTCATGCGAAAATCACTCAAAACCAACCTTGTTGGTGTCAGTCTAGCAATAGGCTTATCAATCATTCTAGGGCTCACCTGGCCCTTCGATATCAGCAGCCCAGAATTACTGGCACGAACTGATGTTGGTATGGACTCACTAGCACTGGCACTCGCTTCGGGTGCTGCAGCAGCATTATCACTTACCACCGGTTTATCCAGTGTCCTGGTTGGTGTAATGGTCGCTGTTGCCCTCTTACCACCGGCCGCCACCTTTGGTCTGATGCTGGGTCACGGCCAGTATCAGCTGGCCATGGGCGCGGCTCTGCTGCTGGCCGCCAATGTTGTTTGCGTAAACCTTGCAACCAAAATTGTATTTATGGTCAAGGGTATTAGTCCGAGAACCTGGTGGCAGAAGGAAAAAGCCAAACGCGCAATGAAGATTTATTTGCTGGTCTGGATCAGCGGTCTGATCATTTTGGCCATCATTATTTATTTGCGTGGCAATATTTAGACAAGCGCAACCTCAATACTTTAATTCCTCGCATGGAATTCACATTCAATAACAGCAATACAATCATTATAAAATACCGCTGATAAGCCCCCTTCACTTCCTTGTCTAATATGAGGGTTAATTTATATTAACTTTTACACTTGCGCAGTTAGCGTCTATTTAACTATTTGTGCCCGGTTGATAATAAAATCTCAGGAATTAAACGACATATGATAATGTTGATTTAGATCAGCGACAGGTTTAGAAACATCTATTTCAGGCCTGTGTATTAAGAAACTAAACATATATACTTTTAAAAAGAGCCAGTAGTGAAGTAAGCCACTATAACAACACTAATTGTGCCACCTGCGCTCAATCAGAATAAAAAACTGACGAGGATGATCATCATGGTATCTGTCAAACGAATTGTTCTGGATGTTCTTAAACCTCATCAACCCAATGCACTTGTTTTTTCACAGGCAATAGCTGAAGTCGGCATTGATTATCATGTTTGCCTGACGGTTCTTGAGATGGATGAAAATACTGAAACACTACAGATCGAGGTACAGGGAAGTGCCATAGATTTTGACGCAGTTCAATCCACTATCTCCAGCATGGGTGGCTCTCTTCACAGCATCGATGTAGTCGAAGTCGTAAACGAAGCAGAAACCGGTTAATCTGACATGGCACTGTTACAACAGGCTAAATTCCTGCTCAGTATCACACGCACTCATGACATTGTACGTCGCTATTTTGTAGTGAATGGTTTTGATGGCGCGCTCACTATGCTCGGCCTGATTATTGGTTTTCTTATCAGTGCCTCTACAGACCTGACTATTATCATTAATGCCTGTCTGGGCGCTGCCATTGCCCTGGGCATGAGTGGTGTAAGCAGTGCTTACATCAGTGAAGTAGCAGAACGAAAACGAGCACTAGGAAAACTGGAACAGGCTATGGCCACTGACCTCCAGGACAGTACCCATGGCGTTGCGGCCCGCTGGGTACCCTTGTTAATTGCACTGGTCAATGGATCCGCTCCCCTTATTATCTCGCTGTTAATCCTGATGCCAATATGGTTGGTCAACGCTGGTATACCTATACCAATATCACCACTCTATGCTGCTGTCTTAATAGCACTAGGACTAATTTTTTTTCTAGGTGTTTTCCTGGGTCGAATTGCAGGAATCTCATGGTTACGCAGTGGACTACAGACATTACTTATCGCTGTAATAACAGTTACTCTGATTTATCTGTTTGTGGGACACTAAAATGTCATCGGAACTCTGGCACAGTATTGAAGCAGATGAAGCATTAAACCGACTCAAGTCCACGGCAAAAGGCCTGACAACAGATGAGGCACAGGCGCGGTTAACCGAATACGGCTCGAATACTATCCCAGAAAAACGACGTCGCTCCCTGTTGGCCATGTTGCTGCAACAATTTAGCGACTTCATGATTTTGGTTCTACTGCTCGCAGCACTGATTTCTGGCTTTATCGGTGAACCCCAGGACACGATTGCTATCCTGGTCATAGTTTTACTCAATGCCATTATCGGTGCCGTTCAGGAATTTCGTGCTGAACGTGCCGTGGCTGCCCTGCGACAAATGGCTGCACCCGAAGCCCAGGTATTGCGTGATGGTCAGGCAGTTACCCTGACGGCATCGGAACTGGTACCAGGGGATGTCGTATTGCTAGAAGCCGGTAATATAGTGCCCGCCGATCTACGGCTGCTGGAAACGGAAGAGATGCAGGCTGATGAATCCGCCCTCACCGGAGAATCTCACCCGGTTGACAAAAAAACGGCGCGCTTAGAAAACACCGATCTACCCCTGGGTGATCGTCAGAATCTTACATTCAAGAGCAGCCTGATTACCCACGGACGCGGCAAAGGTGTGGTGGTGGCCACCGGTCTTGAAACAGAGATTGGTCATATTGCCGAACTCCTGCGTGGAGAAGCAGGTGTAAAGACACCATTACAGAAACGTTTAACTCGCTTCGGGCGTTATCTTGCCCTGGCAGTACTCGCCATCTGTGCGGTCGTGTTTACTGCCGGCTTACTTCAGGGTCAGCCGGTTATGTTGATGTTCCTAACTGCTGTAAGCCTGGCAGTTGCTGCAATACCTGAAGCACTACCCGCCGTAGTAACCATCTCACTAGCACTCGGCGCCCGCAAACTGATCCGCCACCACGCACTGGTACGTAACCTGCCCTCCGTCGAAACCCTGGGTTCAGTCACCTATATCTGTGCTGACAAAACCGGTACCTTGACTCAAAACCGGATGAGCGTTGAATTATTCTTTGTTGCTGGCGAACGACATGAATCATGGCCTGAATCAGTCAGCAGCCTGGCCTGGTCAGAGCTAGGACAGGCTCTGGCACTCAACAATGACATCGCTGAAAAAGATGGCCAACCGTCCGGTGAACCTACCGAATTAGCCCTGTTTGAAGCGGCACACAAGGCCAACTTCAACAAAGCCTTGCTGGAACAAACCATGCCGCGGCTGGCTGAAATCCCGTTCGACAGCCAACGCAAACTGATGAGCACAGTACATCAGTCAGCTGATGGCATGATGGTGTATATCAAGGGCGCACCGGAACGCGTACTGGCACGATGCACCCGGACACTGGGTCATGACCAGCCCATGGCATTTAAGCCCGAGTCGGTGTTAGCTGAAGCGACACAGTTAGCCAATGAAGGCTATAGGGTGCTGGCATTGGCCAGGCGCCCGTTAACATCTCTGCCAGAACCACTGGAGCCCGAAACTACCGAACAGGACTTAACGTTTATTGGACTGGTGGCCCTGATTGACCCACCACGAGACGAAGTACCACAGGCGGTAGCCGATTGTCTAACCGCGGGAATTACCCCGGTTATGATTACCGGCGATCATCCGGGTACCGCCATGGCCATTGCGCGACGACTAGGTATTACGGATAACGAGCAAACAACGCTGAGTGGTGATGAACTTGAAAAACTCTCCGATGAAAAATTTGCCGGCCTTGTTGAATCAGTCCGCGTCTATGCCCGGGTAAGCCCACAACAGAAATTACGTATCGTCAAAGCCTTACAGTTCAATGGTGAGTTTGTGGCGATGACCGGTGATGGTGTCAATGATGCGCCGGCGATCAAACGCGCCGGTATTGGTGTCGCCATGGGGCAAAAAGGAACCGATGTTGCGCGCGAAGCATCAGATATGGTGTTGCTGGATGATGACTTCGCCACTATCGTTCGTGCGGTACGAGCCGGACGCCGCATCTTCGATAACATTCGCAAGTTCATCAAATATACCATGAGCTCCAACTCGGGAGAGATCTGGACGCTGTTTCTCGCCCCGTTTCTCGGATTACCGATCCCCCTGTTACCCATTCATATCCTGTGGATCAACCTGATTACTGATGGCCTGCCGGGACTGGCATTAACCGCTGAACCTGCCGAGTCGGGTATTATGCAACGGCCACCACGGCCACCGGAGGAAAATATCTTCGCTCACGGTATGTGGCAGCATATTGTCTGGGTGGGACTGTTTATTGGCAGCATCTCCATTGCCGCCATGGCCTGGGCGCTTTCTAGAGACGTCGACTATTGGCAGACCGTGGTATTTACCGTGCTAACCGTATCGCAGTTATTTCATTCACTGGCAGTGCGCAGTGAAAAAGAATCAATATTTCACATCGGACTGTTCAGCAACTTACCAATGCTAGGTGCCATCCTCATCACGCTGTTCCTACAAATGGCTGTGATTTATTCGCCCATCCTAAATGGCATCTTCCATACCCAACCGCTGCCACTGCTGGACCTGGCGATTTGTCTATTGTTATCGTCACTGGTTTTAGTGGCTGTCGAGATTGAGAAATGGCTGATACGCCACGGTATGATTTACAACGACAATAAGTGATAGCCAGTCAGGTTTGCAGTGAATTACATTACAGCTCATCTATAGCTAAAAACTTTTACAATTCAGGCGGGCTAAAACAGACTTATGCAAGTTTCCGCGACAGCTCCATTCAATCAGACCAATCTGGTTTAATGCCTTGGGAATAAAAACAAGTTTTGCGTTTTTACCAAAGCGGTTAGCTAAACGTGCTGCAATAATCCCGCCCTGTTCAATCGAATAATATTTAACCAGTTCCTGGTCAGTAAACTCATCCGGATTATCGATATGGATATCGCTGAGACGTTCAGGGAAACGGCCGTTCATCATGTAATATTCCGTCGTACTGATTTTCAAACTACTCATGACACTCATTACAGCCGTCAGTTTAGCTGTATCCATTGCATTTCCAATAAAGCCCCTGGAAACGGGTGCATCCTTGCTAGCTGGCATGTCTGTTAGTGAGTGAATGGAATCTGCTGCATGTCTTTTAGTTTTGACTGTGTTAGACGACTGCGTTCGAATCAAGGCAACAAAGCGTTCATCTGAGAGCAGGTTCTGCGTCGCCAGCTGTGTCGCTTTTTTAACGGTCTGTAAGATTGAATGGGAAATATGCTTATCGATATAGTCTGTCCAGTGATCAAAACTCCCCTCTGATTCACCGGCATATAATATTCGCCCATCTGATACATCTTTCAGTTTCCAGCGCACATTCACATAGGCTTTTGAAACCGTACTATTACGCCATTTAATCTTTTTTAAGTCATTTCTAAAACGGTATACATGCTTTAACCTGGTATTAAAATAGCAGCTACGAATAATCAATTCGTTGATTTCAGTTTCAAGTAGATAACCACCCAGCTTGGTAGCTTCATGTTTGGCAAATCCAGACCTGGCCGTTCGACGACTATAGTTAGAACGTTCCATTTCGTCTGCGATTGCCGTATCCAGGCCGTTATAACCTTCGGACACAAGAAACTGATAGGAATCAGCCAGGTCTTCAATATACATAGTGGTGGGTGATACACAGTTACCACCAAAGAATGCTTCGCCTACCGGCGTCTTCCGATGACCTTTCTTATCGAGCTTGATGACAGGTGTATCAATAACAACGACTTTCTCACCTTTCTGGTAGGGTTTTCTGCCAAAGTTATAAATAGGCTTTTTAGCTTCGACAGCCTTGTATTCAAAACGTCCCTTGTTTTCTTTTATTTCAACACGGTCTGCCGAAATAGCCTGTTCCGGTTTTTTATCCGAAAAGTGAATGTTGCCGAACTCATCTTTCCACTGATAAACCTCAGAAAATACATTGGTCGACAATAATATCAGTATAAGAAAAGCTGAGTGTCTAAACATAAAAAACCAGAGTAGAGAGAAAGCCTACTAAAATACCTGCAATAACTTGATTGCAGGCTTTTCATATTATCAACACAAGGCCATACATCACCTGTTATTGATGATAGTCCTTATACCAGTCGACAAACTTTTGTATACCCTCTTTCAAAGGTGTCCGTGGTTTAAAGCCAACGGCTTCGTACAGGCTATCGATATTGGCATAGGTTGCTACGACATCACCATCCTGCATTCCCATCATATTTTTTTCAGCGGGTTTGCCAACCGCGTTTTCAATAGTTTCAATAAACTCCATCAACTGCACAGGCTCATTGTTACCTATATTGTATACGCGATACGGTGCATAGCTGGTGGCAGGATCAGGATCAGAAGTATCGAATTCAGTATTCGGTTCTGCCACTTTATCAATGACACGAATCACGCCTTCAGTGATGTCATCAATGTAGGTAAAGTCGCGTTGCATCTTACCTTCGTTGAAGACATTGATCGGCTCATCTCTCAGAATTGCTCCGGTGAATAATGAAGGCGACATGTCTGGACGCCCCCAGGGACCGTAAACAGTAAAGAAACGTAAACCCGTCGTGGGTAAACCATATAAATGACTGTAGGTATGCGCCATTAATTCAGCCGATTTTTTTGTTGCCGCATACAGACTGACCGGATGATCGACATTGTCATGAACACTGAATGGCATGCGGGTATTTGCACCATAGACACTGGAGCTGCTGGCATAAACAAAATGCTCGACCTTGTTATGACGACAACCTTCCAGCAGGTTAGCAAAGCCGACCAGATTACTGTCAACATAGGCCTGAGGATTGATTAGAGAATAACGAACACCAGCCTGGGCGGCCAGATTCACAACACGATTGAAACCCTGTTCTTCGAACAGGGCCTTGATGGCATCACGATCAGCAATATCCATTTCCATAAAAGTAAACCGATCATAGCCTTCCAGCTGTTTCAAGCGATCATGTTTAAGCTGTACTTCGTAGTAATCATTCAGGTTATCGATACCGACAACCTCATCACCCCGATCTAGCAATGCTTTCGCAACATACATGCCGATAAATCCGGCGGCTCCTGTTACCAGTACTTTCATTTTTTTAACGTCCTACACAGTGGTATTCAAAGCCATGTTCTTCCATACGCTGGCGTTCATATACATTTCGTAAATCAACAAATACTTTGCCATTCATCAGCGATTTGATGTGGTTCAGATCAAGCCCGCGATACAGGTTCCATTCTGTCATCAACACAATGGCATCAGCCTGCTCAATGGCCTGATCAACAGACTCACAATACTGGATAGAATCTGGCAGGATTTTCTGAGCTTCTTCGACGCCCTCGGGATCATGGGCCTTGATGATGGCACCCTTATCAGCCAGTGCAGGTAAAATTGCCAATGACGGCGAATCACGCATATCGTCGGTTTCGGGTTTGAAAGTTAAACCCAGCACGGCAATGGTTTTGTCCGCTTCTGAGCCTCCCAGCGCATCACGGATTTTAGTCACCATGCGCGCTTTCTGTGAGGCATTGACTTCTACAACCGATTCAACGATCCGGCTGGAGGCACCATGTTCCTGAGCAATACGGATAAGTGCCAGCGTATCTTTGGGGAAACAGGAACCACCATAACCCGGGCCAGGGTGAAGAAATTTCTTGCCAATACGGCCATCCAGCCCCATGCCTTTTGATACCGAATGCACATCGGCACCGACTTTTTCGCAGAGCTGGGAAATTTCATTAATAAAACTGATCTTGGTGGCAAGAAACGCATTGGATGCATATTTGATCAGTTCGGCACTTTCCAGATTTGTCACATGAATAGGTGCTTCAATCAGGTTCAATGGGCGATAAAGTTCGCGTAACAGTGTTTCCGCCCGATCACTTTCTACCCCCAGCACGACACGATCCGGGCGCATGAAATCGCCAATCGCCGAGCCTTCACGCAAAAATTCAGGATTAGAAGCCACATCGAATTCTGCTGCCGGGTTCGTTTTACTGATAATACGAGAGACCTGACGAGCTGTACCCACAGGCACCGTGGATTTATCGACGATGACGGTATAACCATCAAGATAACCGGCAATCTCCTCAGCGGCAGCATAAACGTATTTTAGATCAGCATGACCATCACCACGACGCGTCGGTGTGCCCACGGCAATAAACACCAGGTCAGCCTGCTTGACGGCCTGTTCCAGCTCAATGGAGAATCCTAGTCGACCAGCATCGACATTACGTTTAACCAGATCATCCAGACCCGGCTCATAAATAGGAATACCGCCTTCCAGCAAGGCATTGATTTTTGATTCATCTTTATCAACACAAATAACATTTGCGCCAAACTCGGCAAAACAGGCACCTGACACAAGCCCAACATAGCCGGAACCGATCATGACAACATTCATAGATATTCCTTATACAAATTAAAGCGAATCAACTCTTATACCATTGATCTGTAAAAGATTAGTGACAGGTCAGCAAGCCTGAAACAGGTGTCAGATTATAACACCCCAGGAATCATCAGGTAATAGACACAGGACACAGCACCGAAGATCAGTTGAGCATTGACTGAGGCATGATCGCTGACACCAGAGGCTCAGGCTCTCCGACATAATAGCCCTGTACGAAATCAACGCCCATCTCACTGAGCAGCTCCATGGTTTCCTTGTCGTGCACCCACTCGGCGATGGTGCGTATATTCATGACACGAGCCAGACGTATGATTGACTCAACCATAGCTCTGTCAATGTTATCCTGAGTAATATCGGTAACAAAAGCACCATCAATTTTGATGTAATCGACGGGCAATGTTTTCAGATAGGCAAATGAACTGAGACCACTCCCAAAATCATCCAGTGCAAAACGACAACCCTGTTTTTTCAGTTTTTTCATGAAAACTGTGGCTTTCACAAGATTACTGATAGCGGCTGTTTCTGTGATTTCGAAACAAATATGGCTTAAATCAACATCGTACTTAGCTGCAGTCGACATGATAAATTCATACATATCATCATCGGCGATAGAGATACCCGAGAGATTAATCTCCAGTAACTGATTTCGTCCATTATTGTCATTAACAGCCTCAATACTGGAAAATACCGACTGAATAACCCAGCGATCCAGTTTTTGCATCAGGTTATAGCGCTCTGCAGCCGGAATAAATTCGTCAGGTGTCACCAACTGGGCATCATCATCAAGCATACGAATCAATACTTCACCATGTTTTAGAGGCTCATCGTTATTCAAACAACGCACAGCTTGCCAGTAAAGCAGGAATCGTCCCTGATCGAGGGCCTGATTAATTCGTGTCGCCCAATGCATCTGGCCATGGTGTTCGGCCAGCACAGCATCGTCAGGCTCAAATACATGTACCCGGTTACGTCCAGCATCTTTGGCTGCATAACAGGCCAGATCTGCGGCTGATATGATACTCACCAACTCACAGTTATCTTCATTAATGGCCGCAATACCGATACTGGCTCCTACTTCAAACAGTTTCTCATCCCAGGTAAAACGAAACTCTCGGATCTGTTGGCAGATATTTTCAGACAACTCGAGCGCTTTTGGAAGATGACAGTTTTCCAGTAACACACCAAATTCATCACCACCTAGCCGTGCCAGTACATCACCTTCGCGTATACAGCCCTGTAGCAGTATGGCCAGTTGTCGTAGCAACTCATCACCCGCCATGTGTCCACAGGTATCATTCACGACCTTAAACTGGTCGAGATCGATATAACACAGGACATGGTGACGATCTTCATCTTCCACACTCAGTAGCAATCGATCCAGGTGCTCCTCGAACATACGC
>JBFFSQ010000065.1:0-14229 GCA_041572275.1 Gammaproteobacteria bacterium | reverse complement strand
GCCAACTGGTCGTATATCTTTAATCTGAATATCAAGGCGCTGACTCATTTCATGGATAAACGGCAAATCAAACAGGCCTTTAGCCTGATTGCCCATGATATGAGGTGCCATATAAATAATGAGCTCATCAACCAGTTGCTGTGCCAGCAGAGCACCGCATAATACACTGCCCGCCTCTACATGCACTTCATTTATTTCCTGGCTGGCCAGCCATTGCATCGCTGCAGCTAAATCAACACGTCCGCTGTTATCAGCCGTGAGTTTGACAACATCGGCCTTGTCATTGTCATAGGACAGAGTGTCTTCACTACAGGTCAGTATGACAACTTGTCCGGGCAAGCCAAACATTTTAGCATCTGTCGGGGTTTTCATCTGACTATCGATTACGACCCGCATCGGTTGTGAGGGCTCAAGCTCTATTCCCAGTTGCTCGGCGCTTAGTCGCAGATTTAGTGATGGATCATCTGCCAGTACTGTTCCGGAACCGGTTAGAATCGCTGAGCTTCGGGCACGGAGTTTCTGAACATCGAGACGTGCCTCAGGACCGGTAATCCACTGGCTTTCACCGGAAGCCATGGCTGTGCGTCCATCCAGGCTCATCGCCAGTTTGACTCTCACCCATGGCAGTCCAGACGCCATCCGTTTGATGAAACCGGGATTCAGTTCACGTGCCTGCTGTTCCAGTACCCCGTATTCAACTTCAATACCGGCCTGGCGAAGTTTTTCCAGACCCTGCCCTGATACCTGGGGATTTGGGTCTTCCATAGCAACCACGACACGGGCGACACCGGCTGCAATTAGCGATTCAGCACAGGGCGGCGTACGTCCATGATGGCTACAGGGCTCAAGGGTGACATAAGCGGTGGAACCTCGGGCGGTATCACCGGCTGCGGCCAAAGCATTGATTTCAGCATGGGGTTGGCCGGCTTTTTCATGCCAGCCTTCAGCGATGATGTCACCATTTTTCACTAGCACACAGCCAACTCGTGGATTGGGTTGCGTCGTATACAGGCCTTTACGTGCCAGTTGAATGGCCCGGGCCATGTAATCAAAATGAGACATGGGCAGAATTATTGTGGAGTTTCCAGTTTCTCGATGGCCTGGCGAAAAGCATCGACATCTTCAAAATCGAGATACACAGAGGCAAAGCGAATATAGGCGACATGATCAAGCTGGCGCAGTTCTTCCATCACCCGATCACCAATGGTACGTGCATCCACTTCCCGCTCACCAGCGGTCATCAGGTTGTGCTTGATTCGACTCACACTGGCCTCGATCTGCTCCATGCTGACCGGACGCTTTTCCAGGGCCTTACATAGTCCGGAACGCAGTTTGTCCTCATCGAAGGGTTGGCGACTGCCATCGTGCTTGACCACGCGAGGTAGATTCAGCTCAGCTTTCTCGTAAGTAGTGAAGCGTTCACCGCATACTGTACATTCACGACGTCGACGTACCTGACCCTCGTCTCCAGAGAGACGAGAATCAATCACGCGCGTGTCAGGGGCTGAACAGAAAGGACAGTGCATAATTAGTCAGCGTAGACCGGCAGGCGTGCACAAATCTCTTTAACTTTGGCTTTGACGTCATTGATGATCGTGTCGTCATCCATGTTAGCAATGACGTCACACATCCAGTTGGCCAGCTCAATGGAGTCCTGTTCATTGAAACCACGAGTAGTCAGTGCAGGTGTGCCGATACGGATACCACTGGTCACAAAGGGTGACTGTGGATCATTGGGTACAGCATTCTTGTTGACTGTGATATTGGCTTTGCCCAGGGCAGCTTCAACGTCTTTACCGGTCAGGCCCGCTTCGATGAAACTGACCAGGAACAGGTGATTGTCTGTGCCTTTGGAAACCACATCATAACCACGGTCCATAAATACTTTCGCCATGGCCTGGGCATTGACGATGACCTGTTTCTGGTATTCCTTGAATTCAGGTTCCATGGCTTCTTTGAAGGCGACTGCTTTACCGGCGATGACGTGCATCAATGGACCGCCCTGAGAACCCGGGAAGATGGCTGAATTAAATTTCTTGGTAATCTCTTCGTTATCTTTGGCCAGAATGATGCCTCCACGTGGCCCGCGCAGGGTTTTGTGGGTGGTGGATGTCACTACATCGGCAATAGGCACTGGGTTTGGATAGTGACCTGCTGCGACCAGACCCGCAACGTGGGCCATATCAACGAATAAATAGGCACCGACTGCATCGGCAATATCGCGGAAACGCTGCCAGTCCATCACACGTGAATACGCCGAGAATCCGGCAATGATCATTTTTGGTTTGTGTTCTTTGGCCAGACGTTCAACTTCATCGTAATCAACTTCGCCATTTTCTGCGAGGCCGTACTGTACCGCATTGTAGATTTTGCCGGAGAAACTGACTTTGGAGCCATGGGTCAAATGACCACCATGGGCCAGGCTCATACCTAAAACTGTATCACCCGGCTGGCATAATGCCATGTAAACCGCTGCATTGGCCTGAGAGCCAGAGTGAGGTTGTACATTGGCATAATCGGCACCAAATAGCGCTTTGGCGCGATCTATGGCCAGTTGTTCGGCCTTGTCGACGTATTCGCAGCCACCGTAATAACGTTTTGCCGGATAACCTTCGGCATACTTGTTAGTCAGTACTGAGCCCTGGGCCTCCATGACGCGGGGACTGGTGTAGTTTTCAGACGCAATCAGTTCGATGTGCTCTTCCTGACGACGGGTTTCATGCTCAATTGCATCCCAAAGTTCGTTATCGTAACCCTGAATACTCATCTTGACAGAAAACATGCTCACTACTCCGAAACTGACCGCGGCAGGTCGTTAAAAAAGGTGCAATAGAATAGCTGAAATCCCCCTGTTAGGCCAGTGCTGAATTCGCGCTAACTCGCATGTCACCGCGGTTTCGGCTAAATGGTCAGCCGACCTCCAAGCCAGACTCTAGTTAGTGTCAGCAGACGTGAGTGTATTGAATGAGCAATGTCACTCATCATCGGCAGATGTGAATTGTAAAAAATATCGGGATATCGCTATTTTTTTTCACAATCACGTATAATTATTGTTTTTAATCAACCGCGATATGAAGCGACTGTATATTTTATGGCTCAGTACATATTTACGATGAATGGTTTGGGTAAGGTTGTTCCGCCCAAAAAAGAAATCCTTAAAGATATTAACCTTAATTTTTTCCCAGGCGCCAAAATTGGTGTGCTTGGTTACAACGGCGCCGGTAAGTCTACCCTGCTTCGTATCATGGCTGGCGTTGATACAGATTTTATCGGTGAAGCACGGCCACAGCCCGGCATTAATATCGGCTATCTGGCCCAGGAACCAGAGCTTGATCCATCGAAGGATGTAAAAGGCAATGTCGAAGACGGTCTGCGTGAAGTCAAAGATGCACAGCAGCAACTGGATGCGGTATATGCCGCCTATGCCGAGCCCGATGCGGATTTTGATGCGTTAGCAGCGGAACAGGCCCGTTTGGAGAATATTATCCAGGCATCAGATGCTCATAATCTTGAGCATAAACTGGAAGTGGCTGCAGATGCACTGCGTTTACCGCCCTGGGATGCGGATGTAACCAAACTGTCTGGTGGTGAGCGTCGCCGCGTTGCCCTCTGCCGTCTGCTCATGTCATCACCCGATATGTTGATCCTCGACGAGCCCACTAACCATCTGGATGCTGAGTCCGTGGCCTGGCTGGAACGTTTCCTGAAAGAGTATTCCGGTACTGTGGTAGCTGTAACCCATGACCGTTACTTCCTCGATAATGTGGCGGGATGGATTCTTGAACTTGACCGTGGCCATGGCATTCCCTGGGAAGGTAATTATTCTTCCTGGCTGGAACAGAAAGATAAGCGCCTGGAAAATGAAGAGAAGAAAGAAGCCAGCCGCCAGAAAACGATCAAAGCTGAGCTGGAATGGGTACGCTCGAATCCGAAAGGCCGCCATGCCAAAAGCAAGGCGCGTATTGCTCGTTTTGAAGAACTGTCGTCCAGTGATTACCAGAAACGCAGCGAAACCAAGAGTCTGTATATTCCACCCGGTCCACGTCTGGGTGATATGGTGATCGAAGCTAATAACATCAGTAAACGTTTTGGTGACAAGCTGCTGTATGAAGATCTCAGTTTCTCATTACCGAAAGGTGGCATTGTAGGCATTATCGGTCCCAATGGTGCGGGTAAAACCACCCTGTTCCGTATGATTACGGGTGAAGAACAACCAGATAGCGGCGATTTCAAGGTCGGTGAAACCGTTGAAATCGGTTACGTCGATCAGAATCGTGATGATCTGGATGGCAGTAAGACGGTATGGGAAGAAATTTCAGACGGACTTGATAACATCACAGTGGGCAATTACACCACGCCTTCCCGTGCCTATGTCAGTCACTTCAATTTCAAGGGTGAAGATCAGCAGAAACACATCAACAACCTGTCGGGTGGTGAGCGTAATCGTGTGCATCTCGCCAAGCTGCTAAAAAAAGGTGGCAACCTGTTGCTACTCGACGAACCCACTAATGACCTGGATGTAGAGACATTGCGAGCGTTGGAAGAAGCCATCCTCGACTTCCCTGGTTGCGTGGTGGTCATATCTCATGACCGCTGGTTCCTTGATCGTATCGCCACTCACATTCTAGCCTTTGAGAGTGATTCGCAGGTAACCTGGTTTGACGGTAACTATTCTGATTATGAAGAAGACCGTAAGCGTCGCCTGGGTGATGAGGCACTAAGTCCTCATCGCATCAAGTACAAACGTCTCAAGTAATCGGTATTTCACTGCTGACTACCGATTCCCGTTCGGGAATGGGTAGCAGTGTTGAATACTTGAATGTCTATGGCTGAATCAGCCAATCCATCTTTATGTTGTATTTATTGCCCAGCTTCACTGATGGCTGATAGCACAAAGCTCATCTAAATCTGGCCTTTACTTGCGTTTAGCAAATCCCTGTCTATGCTTGATATAAACATCGAAATCACCGACGACATATAACAACGATGTAGCGATACCTATTCAAAGGGAATCAATGAATCAGACCAATGCTATCCCCCCGGCCTATATCGGTCGATTCAAAATACTTAATGAGCTGGGACGTGGTTCACAGGGTATCGTTTATCTAGCCTCTGATACTCAGCTTGAACGCAATGTGGCGATTAAGACCATCAGTCTGGAAAAAAACAATCCAAAACTAAAAGCAACACTGCTTAAAGAAGCGCGCACTGTCAGTAAACTTCAGCATCCGAATATCGTAACCCTGTTCGAGGCTGATGAGCATCTGGGTAGTCCATACCTGGTCTTTGAATTTGTTGATGGCTATTTATTACATGAGTACTTGTTAAAACAATCAAAGCTTTCCAGTAAAGATGCAATCAATATACTGGCACCTGTGCTGAATGCGATCGCCTATGCCCACAAACGAGGCGTTATTCACCGAGACCTGAGTCCGCTTAACATCATCATTACATCGGATACCAAAAAGCCACGAATTATGGATTTTGGAATTGCTTCTTTGCTCGGGAGTAAGGGTGACGGGGGCATCTGGGGCACGCTTAAATACATGTCTCCAGAACAATGTGAGAATAAAACCATTACTTCGTCCTCGGATATTTTTAGTCTGGGATTAATGCTGTATGAAATGCTCACAGGAAAATCGGCAGTAGATGCAGACAATCGCTTTGCCATTATCAATAAAATTGTAAATGCACCCATTTCTATTCCTGATTTTATTGATCCCGGTATTCAGGTGGTATTGGAAAAGGCGCTGAAAAAAAATCCAGACGAACGCTATGCTGATGCCCTGGACATGCGCCAGGACCTGCTCAAGCATTTACAGCATATTGCGCCCGATGCTTCGACTTTCAAAGCCTCTCAGGATTCTACCAACAGTACATTGCAGTTTTTACTGCGTCGCATGGAGCATAAAAAAGATTTTCCCACGATGTCGCACAAGATTATCGATATCAGTAACAAGGCCAAGGCTGACAGTGATTCATCTGCTAACATCCTGTCCAATGCCATACTCAGTGATTATTCACTGTCGACCAAATTATTGCGATTGGTTAACTCGCCTATTTACGGACACTATGGAGGCAAAATCAGTACTATTTCACGTGCAGTCGTGATCCTGGGCTTTGAAGAGGTTCGTAATGCTGCGTTAGGACTCATGTTACTTGATCATCTCAAAGATAAAAATCAGGCGGCCAGTCTTAAAGAAGCCTGTATTACTTCAATGATCAGCGGCAGTATGGGGCATGGCCTGGCGAAGAAACTGAATATCAAGGACGCTGAAGAAGCCTATGTCTGTTCCATGTTTCACAATCTTGGAAAAATGCTAGCCATCTATTATTTCCCCGAAGAATCCGAGATTATTTTTGATCTAATCAAACAAAAAAACATGAAAGAGGATCATGCTGCTCAAACTGTCCTCGGTGTGACCTTTGAAGAAATCGGTATTGCCGTTGGTGAGTCCTGGCAATTGCCTCATGAAATTATCGAAAGTATGCATTCACTGCCACCTGGTGAGTTAAAAAAACCGTTAAGCCAGATTGATTTATTAAAGAACCTATCTGGATTTTCTAATGAATACTGCGATTTAATCAGTCATACACGTCCTGAGGATCGTCAGCAACAGTTTGAACTCCTCGCCTCTCGTTATAATAATACGATTTCTATTTCTCGTGGCCAGATTGAAGACATCCTCACCGATGCCATCGATGAAATGGAAAAATATGCGGGTCTGGTAAATCTTGACTTAAAAGACAGTGCAATTTTCAGGCAAGCCAACAGCTGGGCGGCTAAAAAATCCACTATCACTGAAGAATCAAAACAACAGGAAGTTTCAGCAAACAAGACCAGCCCATCTGAAGATCTGATGCGGCAGGAGAAAATTATTTACGGTATACAGGAAATTACCGATGCCATACTGGAAGGTGCAAGTTTAAATGACGTTCTGGTTATGGTGATGGAGACAATATTCTCCAGTTTCAACTTTACCCGCGTCATGTTCTGTTTTATTAACAAGTCACGCACTTCCATCAATGCCCGATTCGGTTTCGGAAAAGATGTTGAACCCCTGGTCAATCGATTAAGCATACCTGTTGGTGGCGATTCAGATATTTTCAACCTGGCTCTTAAACATCAAAAAGACATGGTGATTGAAGACATGGGTGAACGTGATAATCAAAACATGATGCCAGACTGGTATCGCCGTCAGTATTCAAAAAAATCCATGCTAGTCTTTCCCTTGGTGGTTAAAAACATCCCAATTGGTATTCTCTACATCGATAGTATCCTGCCTGTGTCTGTAAGTGACGAGGCACAACTAGCGATGATCAAGACACTGAGAAATCAGATCATCCTAGCGATTCGGCAGTCCTGACTACTAATTTTCTGATTCAAAAAATTAGCGGATTGTGATATAGTCGCGGCCCTTAAAAACCGGTAGAAAACTAAGTTTTAACACTAAGTCATTGACTTTTATGTAATAAAGTCATGCTCACTGGTTTTTTTCGAAATACCCGTCAATATTCGAATCAACAGAATTGAGAGTAATATAGTGACCGAAACCAATAAGTCTTCCCTACCTGTCAAAAAGATAGTAGCGGCAGTGATGTTCGCATTAGCGGCTATTGCATTGTCCTCCGTAGTACCCACCATTCAAATTGCATGGGTAACTGCAATTTTATTACTGACCATCTACCTGTTTGCATTCGAAATTGTCGATGTTGATGTGGCAGCCATTAGCATTCTGGTGTTACTGGGTCTGAGTAGCCTGCTAGCACCTTATATGGGGCTTGAAACCGGTCTGGTTGATACTAAACAGATCTTCAATGGTTTCTCCAGTAATGCGGTAATGTCGATTATTGCAGTCATGATCATTGGTGCTGGCCTCGATAAAACCGGCATCATGGGTCAGGTTGCAACTTTTATTCTGAAAGTAGGCGGTACTACGGAATCACGTATTATCCCGATTATTTCCAGTACCGTAGGTATCATTTCATCATTCATGCAGAATGTAGGTGCTGCTGCCCTGTTCTTGCCGGTGGTTAGTCGTATCTCAGCACGTTCAGGTTTGCCGATGTCTCGCCTGCTGATGCCGATGGGCTTCTGTGCAATTCTCGGTGGTACGGTTACTATGGTGGGTTCCAGCCCCTTGATCTTGTTAAACGATCTAATCCTGACCTCTAACCAGGCGATTCCAGTCGAGCACAAAATGGAAACATGGTCACTGTTTTCTGTTACACCGATTGGTCTGGCGCTTGTTGCTACCGGTATCCTCTACTTCGTAATCGCCGGTCGTTTTGTTTTGCCCACCAGTAAAGGTGATGATGGCTCGTCTCATGATACCAGTGAATATTTTGATGACATCTATGGTGTTGATTACAACGTCTATGAAGTCATTGTTACGCCAGAGAGTCGTATTGTCGGTAAGAGCCTGGATGATATCGAAGGTGATCTATGCGTTCGTATCGTAGCTGTTGATAAAGGTGACGGCGCTCGTTTTGGTTCCCAGGGTGTAGACCGTAATGTCGGTATCGAAGCTGGTACTGTACTGGGTCTGCTGGCTGATGACGAAATTTTCGAATTTTTTGCTGCAGCCAGTAAGGTCGAAGTTAAAAAAGAACTGGATGTCTTCTCTGATGCATTGATTCCAACTAAAGCCGGTATCGCTGAAGTCGTTATTGCGCCAGGTTCTCATTTGATTGGTAAAACTGCACGTGATGTATGGCTGCGTAAAACCTATGGTCTGTCACTGTTGGCCATCCACCGTGGTGGCGAAACCATTACCCGTGAAGGTGGTGGTGTGCGTGATACACCATTTGAATCGGGTGATGCACTGGTTGTTCATACAACGTGGGCTGATCTGGCGCATTTGCAACAGGACCGTAACTTTGTTGTGGTTACCACAGAATTCCCACACGAAGAAGTACGTCCACACAAAGTTCGCTGTGCTGGTATCTTCTTTGCAATTGCCCTGTTCCTGGTTCTATTTACGGATCTGCGTTTATCCATCGCACTGTTAACCGGTGCATTGGGTATGGTTCTGACCCGCGTACTGACCATCGATGAAGCCTATGAGGCAGTGAGCTGGAAAACGGTATTCTTACTCGCCAGTCTCATTCCATTAGGCCTGGCGGTAGAAACTTCAGGTACAGCTGCCTGGATTGCCGATCAGACACTATCTGTGCTGGGCGGTGTACCGACCTGGGTCCTGCAATTGGCTATCGCAGTACTTGCCACCTTCTTTACATTGGTGATGTCTAATGTTGGTGCCACGGTATTGCTTGTACCCCTTGCGGTAAATATAGCAATTGGTGCTGGTGCCAACCCGGCGGTATTTGCATTGACCGTTGCCATAGCCACTTCAAATTCATTCCTGATTCCTACTCATCAGGTGAATGCTCTGATCATGGGCCCTGGTGGCTACCGTGTAGCTGATTACATGAAGGCCGGTGGCATAATGACGATCCTGTTTATCGTTGTTTCGATGCTCATGTTGAACCTGATCTTTTAATTAGAACAAGTATTCAAATATAAAAAGGCCCTGATTACAGGGCCTTTTTTTTGGCTAGTGCAAAAGCTAAGAGTCGTGAGTTTGGTTAGAGTACATATGTATAAATTGTTATGTAATGACAAATACTACCGGCCAATACAAATAAGTGCCATATGGCATGAAAATAATGTCTTCGATCATCCAGGGCATAAAAGATTATTCCCAGAGTATAAAAAAGCCCGCCCGCAAATAACCACATAAAACCGTTAACCGAAAGTGCATCCTGTAATGGTTTTATGGCTATTAAGGATAGCCAACCCATAAACACATAGATAATCAGTGGTAGAACTCTACGACCTTTCTTAGCAAAACTATCAACCAGAATACCAATAAGTGCCAATCCCCAGATCACCCCAAAGATCGACCAGCCCCAGGCACCGCGTATACTCACTAGTGTAAAAGGGGTATAGGTACCAGCAATCAGCAAATAAATGGAAATATGATCCAGTTTCTGAAAAACAGCTTTCGCACGTCCATGTAAGCCATGATAAAGCGTTGAGAAAATATAGAGTAGAAACAGAGTGGTACCGTAAATACTAAAGCTGACGATTTTCCAGGCATCACTCTGAAACGAAGCAAAAACAACCAGCACGACCAGGCCGGCTAAGGCGGCTACAGCGCCTATGAGGTGACTCAGGCTATTTAAGGTTTCGTTGGTGTGCATAATCGTCTCAGGAAAGATTAAATTAACATAAACACAAAGATCACATCTATATTAGATTAACATTAGGACCAAACACTACCCTTTTGATGCCTTGATAGAAGAAAGTGTTGAGAAATATGGTCTGCATGCGTATTGGTAGCTATTTCCACTGTCATGAATCTCAAAAGATACTTACCCCGGATAAACACTATGTTAGACATTAGGCTTGATGAAATGTATATAGAATGCTTTCTACAGAATTAGTGTCTCGTCAGTGTTAGCGTAAACCCTGCAGATGAGTTTGTAACTATTTTGAAGCGCTTATTAATAGTACTGACCAGGAGCTGTTCATTATGACTTCACAGTTAGATCTTAACTTTAGAATAGTTTGATAAATGAGTAACAAAGTCAGGTTCGGCTCAATCAATAGACAGTTTAGCTATGCCTATTCTTCAACTCAATATTGTTTTGAATACAAGCTTTCTATTAATGAATTCATTTGAAATTATTATTTAAAGTAATAAGGCCAGTGTAAATCACTGGCCTTATGTTAATTTATGGGTGTTATTTATTCTGATGTTTACGACGTTTATGTAACGATAGTGCTAAAGGAATAGCCATCAGCAACATCCACACATCCATAGATCCACCACCATGGCTGACACGAGGTAGACGAAACATGGGTTGTTGTTTATCTACGCGGTGTGCAACCGGTGCCTGAGTAGCTCGTGCCTGTTGTGCAATGTGTTCTCTTTCCAGGCGGTGTTTATTGGTGCGTTGAATACCCAATGAATCAAACACTTCATCGCGCACAACCAGCATCGAGGTGTAATCGGTTACCAGTCCATATTCGATACCAATATCAGTTACCGCTTGTTTAATATCGGCATCTTCACCAAAGTTATGGATGTCTTCCATCATATCTTCAATGGCAGCAAAGGCCCACAAACGTTCCAGTTCAGGATTAGCCGTTGTCATGGCTGGGAACTCAATCTGGGTGCGATATTCTTTTTTAGCGCCTGAGATTTTACCACTCAGCTTAATATCAGCTATACCATCACCCCAGTAGTGACCAAACACAACAAGCTGCTGTCCATGATACAGGCTGCCGATAGTTTCAGGTGTCAGATCAGATGTCTTCACCCCTTTAATCGATAATTCAACACCGTGCAGGCTTTCATGGGTTACTTTGTTGGTTGCTTCCAGGATTTTTCCAACAATATCATCGCTATTAGAAATACTCAGCGCAAAGCCGTTGGATGCTTTCGTCATGGCATCTAGCAAAGGACGATTCGCACTATTACCCATGATAAAGGTAAACAGACGAATATCTTTTTTCTGTAACAGTTCGATAAATTTACGTTGAGCTGTTTCACCCACATTGGCGACACCGTCGGTAACCAATACAATGGCACTGGTTCGATCAGCATCAATGCTGGCCAGGCCTTTTTTAAGACCAGAAAAAAGATCCGTGCCACTACCGGGATTAATTTGCATCAGTGCCTGGCTGTAATGATTAACATTTTCTACTGTGGCATTGACATAACCCTGAGTTAATTCACGTGATGATGAGTTGAACAGTATGATTCTAAAACGGTCGTTAGGACGCATCTTAGACAGTGCACGCTGGACACCATCGGCTAGTGTGGTGTACTTACCCTGCATAGAACCGGAGATATCGAGGACAAAAACCCAATCACTACCTTCGGTAACCGGTTTTAAATCATCACCCGGTGTTAGCGTGATCATAAAGGTGCCTTTTTTTGCACCTTCAGGTTTGTAGGTCACCATATCAACACTCCCCGGCAGACCGGCTTGATGACGCCAGTAGACCACCAGGTCTTGATCCAGTGTGAATGCCGCCTGATTTGTTTGTGCCTGTGCGCTCTGGCCTTCTAATACATTGTTATTGGTAGAGGCTGATAAATTCACGCTCCAGTCACCGGGTGCTGTTTGATGAGCTACGGCCTGTGGTTGGTTAGGTAATCGCACAGCTTCGACGGGATAACCTGATTTCAGCTGGAGATTAAACGAAAATTTTTCTTTTACTTTTTCGTTGGCGGTCCAGAATGATAATTTCTGTTCATCAACACCACCTTCTTCCAGTGGATAAACGTAACGACCTATGCCTGTATCCACATGCGCCGGTTGCATATACACAAAACGAATGCGTGTATCCTGACTAGCTCGTACCGGCGATACACTGATATCAAAGGTTTTGTATTCATCTTTCTCAGTTAAGCCTGTCTCACGGCCAGCCGCCTTTTCAGACTCATAGACCTGACGTGCCTGTTTTTTCTCCAGTACTTCACCGGTCACCGGTTTACCATCGATCCAGACAGTAAATTCAGCGACTGCACCTTTCTCCGGCACCGGGAATGAATAGATTGCTTCCAGATCCTGGCCATGAGGGTTATGGAATATCTGATCTACATGGGTAATGGCATAACCATCTTCTATGATGACGTTGACATCATGTTGTTTTATCTCCAGTGCCGGAAGTTGGCCATTGGATGGGGTTAACAAACCTGCAGCCTGACTACTGCCGGTTACGACCATGCACAATAACAGTGCTATTGATTGCAGGGTGTTGCCCCTGATGTTGTTGTTGATTGAGTGTTTCATCTCACGTTCTCCTTGTTTAAGTGACAGCTATAGTCTTGAACGGAGACAACAATTAATAAACCAATACGGGAATGGTTACATTTATAACGACTTTTAGTCTATTATTATGCTACTTATTTAATAAATAACCGGATGTGATATTCCCATGGCACAGACTGAAGCACTGATCGATACCCTCAAACAGGCGTTGAAAAACCACCGTATGACCTACGCCGAAGTTGCTCAGAAACTGGATATGAGTGAGGCCAATGTGAAACGTCTGTTTGCCTCAAAACGTTTCACACTGGACCGGCTGGAAGATGTGTGTCGACTCATACAATTAGAGTTAAGCGATCTGTTTCAGCTTTATGAAGAATCTCGACAACGCATTACTACTTTGACTAAAGAACAGGAAAAAGAACTGGTAAGTGATACCAAGTTATTATTAGTCGCAGTGAGCGTGCGTAATCGTCTGGGCTTTGATGACATAGTGCATAACTATGATATTTCCCCGACTGAATGCATACGCCATCTGGCAAAGCTCGATAAACTCAAGATCATTGATCTGCTGCCCAACAACCGGATTAAATTGCGTATTGATGAGCACTTTCATTGGATACCCAATGGACCTATTGAACGATTTTATGAAAAACAAATTCAAAGCCAGTTTCTTAAAGCGACTTTCAATGGTGAACTGGAGGAACGTCTGTTTTTGTTTGGCCTGCTTGGTGACTCAGCTACCCAGATCATGATCAATAAAATGAAATCGCTGGCTCATGAATTTGCCGAGCTGCATCGCCAGGACGCCAATCTGCCGTTAGATAAACGCCATAACATTGGATTTATGCTGGCATTACGTCCCTGGGATCTGGAGGCATTCCTTCCCTTACAAAAAAAATAGACTATCTAGTATATTAAAATGATACTTGGTAGATAGAATTGTTATATTAATAACGTTTTAGTTTATTAATAATTCCTTCTGACTGATGATTTCACCATACCCATTACAGCAATTGCTAAGGAAATCATCATGTTTAAGGCCCTGCTACGCTCTCTCCTTCGCCGTCTCTACAAAGTAGAAGTCAAAGGTATCGAAAACCTCAAGCAAGTGGATGAACGCAGTTTGATCATTGCCAACCATACCTCTTTTCTGGATGCGGTTTTGTTTTATGCTTTCCTGCCAGTACCGGCAACTTTCGCAATTAACACCTATATAGCCCGTAGCTGGATAGGACGACTGGCATCCTTGTTCTGTGAGTTATTCCCACTAGACCCTGCTAATCCGCTGTCTATTCGTTCCCTCATACGTCGGGTTGAACAAGGCGGGTGTGTGGTGATTTTTCCCGAGGGTCGCATTACGGTTACTGGTGCCCTGATGAAAATTTACCATGGTCCTGGGCTGGTAGCCGCCCATTCGCGAGCTACCATTGTGCCTATTCG
>JBFFSQ010000064.1:0-14240 GCA_041572275.1 Gammaproteobacteria bacterium | reverse complement strand
CGCCCGGATTTATACCTGCCTGAAGACTCGGTGGCCTTCCACCTGATCCTCAATGTCAGGGACGAAGCCCATCGATTCGCCATTAGCGGCCATAGAAATCGACGCGCCAAAGCACGCAAACAGTCGACCCTGGAAGCCATTCCCGGATTGGGTCCCAAACGCAGGCAAACCCTTATCCAGCACTTCGGAGGTATTCAGGGCGTGAAGCAGGCTGGTGTCGAAGATCTCGCAAAAATACAGGGAATCAGTAGAAAATTAGCGCAAATGATTTATGATGTCTGCCGAGCCGAATAACCTAAACGAACTCAATGAAACTCAATATACCCAATACGCTTACACTCATTCGCATCGCTTTCATCCCGGTAATGATCGTCATATTCTATCTGCCCTACGACTGGGCCCGTCCGGCTACTGCCTGGCTCTATGGTCTGGCTGCCATTACCGACTGGTTTGATGGCTATCTGGCTCGTAAACTCAAACAGCAATCAGCACTCGGTGCATTCCTCGACCCCGTAGCGGACAAACTCATTGTCGCCGTTGCCTTAATTTTGCTGGCAGCTGCCCATCCCGATTCGCCATACGCCATTTTGATTGTCCTGGGTACCATCATCATTGTTGGCCGTGAAATCACGATATCAGCCCTACGTGAGTGGATGGCTGGCCTGGGCATGCGCTCCAAAGTAGCGGTCTCTATGTTGGGTAAAGTCAAAACTACCGCACAGATGTTTGCTATCGGCTTTTTGTTACACCGAGATGATTTCATCGGCATGCCAACACACGAGATTGGTGTTGTGTTATTGGTAATCGCTTCAGTACTCACGGTCGTTTCAATGTTCATTTACCTGAAAGCCGCAGCAAATGAAATGAAAGAAGGCATGTAAACAATTATATATCTTATTTTTGAAATATCGCTTGACACAAACGCCCGAATTATTACAATAGCGCCCCAGATAACGCGGGAATAGCTCAGCTGGTAGAGCACAACCTTGCCAAGGTTGGGGTCGCGAGTTCGAATCTCGTTTCCCGCTCCAAATTCTTAAATTCAAATGAAAATTTGAATTCGAAAAAAACCTCGGCAAGCCGGGGTTTTTTCACATTGGCGGGATGGCAGAATGGCTATGCAGCGGATTGCAAATCCGTGGATCTCGGTTCGACTCCGGGTCCCGCCTCCATATTTTTTACCCTTTGATAGTAACCACATTTAGACTTTAAATAAGCTCTAAATCGTTAACTTATTCATAGCAACAGACGTGTTCATTTCTATTACTCCATGCAATCTTTATAGAAGTACTGGCAGTATCCATACGCTTTTAATTAAACAATTAAAAAATACATTCACATCCAGTGTTAATTCCAATAAAATACGCACTTCTAAAAGAAAGGCCACTCTGACAAAGCCCAGGTGGCGAAATTGGTAGACGCAAGGGACTTAAAATCCCTCGGTGGAAACACCGTGCCGGTTCGATTCCGGCCCTGGGCACCATATATAAACTCTTATAAATCGATGAGTTGAATAATCAAGCCGCATTTACTGCGGCTTTTTTGTGTTTACTGAAAATTGAGGTGTAAACACAATGTAAACATTTGAATAATGCAATCCGTGTTAACTCCTTCGGCTCTTTTTTTTACTAAAGGCGTTTGGTTTAAATTGTTATTCAAGCCACTATTCTGGATGTCGGCTAACGACTGTTGAATCAACAGATCGATGCAACACATGCATTAAATCGTTCTATTGGTATCACGAAGCCAAATGACTCACGAAGACGTCTATTTAACTGATAAGCTACTTGATTTGATTTTCATTCAACTCAATAACATCAAGATCCGTCAACCAGGATGCTGCAGGTCGAATTTCACCCACGGCAAGGCCTCTTGAATTTACTATCGTCGGAGAGAGATGACCCTGAAGCTTATGTTTTTCTTCATCAGATAGAGCGCCTAGATGATCAAGGATTGCCAATAATGCAACTGAGCGTGCGCGCTCGCTGCCATCTGCAATTTTCACTGCAATCCCCAGGCCTCTCTTAGGCAAAGCAGCTATAACAATACCTTCGGCACCAGTTTTTGCTAGTACAGAACCTTTGGTGGCTTCGTTCAACTCACTTACTACAGTTCCATGGCCAGCGATATATAGAGGCTCATTAGTAATGGCTTTGTGAAGACGGTAAATTGCCTGTATACGTTCATCAGATAGATCCACTGGCTTTGCGAAGCGGGCCGCGGCGCGTGCAAGTTGCAGTAAAGGCATCGTAGGGGCGGGTAATCCACAACCATCGATCCCCATTGGATACTGTTTAAGATCAATATCAGCCAGATCAGAAAGTATATCCAGTGATAACTGTTGCAATGGATGTTCGATTAAGTGGTAGTTATCCAATGGTAAATCTAAATGCAGTGCTGTGGTTAAAAATCCGGTGTGCTTGCCTGAGCAATTGTGATGAATTCGACAGCCCTGTTGGCCAGACGTTATTAACTGGTGGGCACTTTCAACATGTTCGGGTAACACGGCGCCACAGGCTAGATGATCTTCGGTTAAGCCCAGGCGATTTAGCCATGAACTTACCAGCTTTTGATGTATTTGTTCTCCCTGATGAGACGAGCAGGCTAACGATAACTCAGCATCGCTTAGGGCATAATGATCACTAGCACCACTTTCGATCAGGTGGATGGCCAGCATCGGTTTTAACGCAGAGCGTGGGAAGACCAGCTTCTTAATGTCTCCCCAACTTTCCACAATATTGCCTTTAAAGTCACACACGACGGCAGCTCCGAAATGCCGACTTTATACGGTAGCGTTACGTGTCACTTCAACTAAAAGCTCATATGACATCTAGCAGGAACTCCTAAATACGTCCAATTTCTAATTACTATTGAGTGATTACTTTACGGTTGATAATAAACTTCGTCAAATGAGATGTCTGATAAATTATATAAGAAATATTATCCATTATTAGTGATATCAGTAGATTTCCGAAAGACATGAATTTGTGATCTCAAGCTTAGAAAGCATTCTAGATCATTAAAAAGCTCTTTATATAGCAGCAACATGCTTGTTGTCTGTATCAGGATGTATATTTGGTGGTATGGTTGATGATACTCTGGAAATACCATCGGCTATTAGTAGCTCGATCACTTTATCGTAAGTGAATTTATTTGCAACATCACAGGCTTCAGGGAAATAACTAGATCCACGGGTCATACCAGGTACCAGGTTTGCCTCCATGAAAAAACATTCTCCATGATTATTTGTTTTAATATCGATTCGTCCATAGTCCCTGACGCCCAGCGTATAAAATGCATCAATAGCCAATATTGTTACTTTATTTTTAACCTCATCATCGACAATTTCAATAAGCTTTTCTGAATCATCTTTTTTTGTCTGTGCACCTAAAATTCTGAGTCCATGAGATGAGGTCGGTGGTATAACTTCAACAGCAGATACAATTAATTTTTTATTACGTTTTTTAATGATGGCAACGGTAAACTCACGACCATCCAGATATTCTTCTACCAAAATAGGCTGATTAAATGTGCCGTATAACGACAGTACTTTACTTTCGTAGTCTCTAAAATTGGTCACAAATGATAAATCATCAATACCGTTACCATTTGCGGCATCCAGAGGTTTTAAAAATAGTGGGAACTTAATTGGCAAATCATTTTTTGATTTATACTGTCCAGGAATCGCCAGGAAATAATTAGCCGTTCTAATACCTTTGTTGGTTAAATGTGTTTTAGCAAGTACTTTATTAGAGTCAAATTCCAGCACGTCTCTTGATGAACCTGTGAAATTTAATCCCTGCTGGGAAAAATAATCAGATAACCAGATGTTATCTTCATTTTTAACCGGAATATACTTTACAGCAAGAATGACCAGATCAGGCTTTCTTTTGATAATCTTATCTATATCATCTCTGGTCTTGCACACACTCAGCCTGACACTGTATCCCATCTTCTGAATGGCATCTAAAACACTGTTACAGGCCTTTAGCGAGCCAAATCCACTCTCTTTTAACGCCTCATTGGGAGTAGTTACTATTTCTATATACATTGGGGTATTCCAGGCTCAAAATTGAATTGAATTGAATGAACAGTAAAACGCCTGACGTTTCAGTTCAGGAGTGCACTACAGACAACAAGATACGAAAAGAAGAAATAGCTCACTAACCTCTTTTGGGTAATGAACTATGGATATTTTTAGTGTGATCAGCTAGCCGTCGATGTCGAGGTAAATAGGTTAGCATATGAAAACCAATGCTCGGTACGCTGATCATTACAGAGTAGCATACATCGGAGAAAGATGATGTCTTTATCACCGTAAAACAGCTAAATCTAAGTATTTTCGAGTAATCTATCCTATGCTCGCTCCAAATGAGTGTTTTTCCTGATTTCTTTGTGGAAAGACTCTGATTATCATAAGATTTAGTTAATTATTACTGTAATCGTACGAAAGCAGACAGTCAAAATATGCTCACCGAGTAGCTGCTTCTACTGAATCCAGATGTTATCGCCATTCTCAAAACTCCGCTTATTAAATTTAAGTCATGACGCCAGGTCGAAATTCCTTAGTGTTCCGGTTATTATTATGGTGACTGTTTGATTTTTTCTGTTGTGAAAGCTTGACCTTTTTAGCAATCAATCCCTGTTTGCTCGAATGACATTCAAATTCAACGGTAGTACCAACCTTCAAAAACTGACAGTTAACCAGGTCGGCTTTACGTACCAGTATGTCTGGGCCATCACCATTATCGAGAAATCCAGTATCCTTGTCGCGAAACCATTTCTTAACTACTGTATGCATAACATCACCTCTAATTTAATATTCATAACTATATCTTTTTATCAGGCAGTAATTAATATGAAAAAAGCGCTGATATCCAACTCCAAAGCTTTATTTACACAGGACTATTATATGAGAGGAGGGCATTGCTCTCAGGACAGACCATATTGTATTAATAAAATTAAATAGATTATTGAGTACTGACTTCATCATAATTGAGAGAAGCAATAATTCGATTAAGCCGACCTTGTTCACCCTGTTCTTCTTCAAGCGATTCATTAGCATCTTGTGCTTTACTCGCAGCCAATTCAATACGTTGAATATATTCCTCACTACACTGTGTAACCTTGAACTTCAGATTTTCTAAAAAATCTTCAATATCATCCGGTGTTTTCACCCACGATTCAATATACAGACCATCATTTATATTAATTTTGGGTGTGCCGGTCAAATTCGACATCAAAAAGTTTAAGTCGTTACACCTGTTCATTGGTGCTTTGTGTACTAATTTAAAAAAATAGATCAATATAGGCTACTTTTCTGATCACTGGCGGACTACACTTATCGATTCCTATGATCTAAATGTTGCTTATACCTTACATTTAACTACTCCGAATTGAAACTGAAAAATTCAGGTTTCTATTGACTGCATGAGTTTATCGTACACTGCTAACATAATTACTATTGCGATTATATTTAGGGGCCAAAGGCTATATGCATTATATGTATTTGGACAATTATCAACACTGATAATGCAATAATCTTCTTTTGAAATTGTTATTATCAGTATTATGTGTATTAAAACGTTAAAAGTAGTGTGTATAGTCAAAATTGATCATTTTTTTGATGAAGCTTGATCGATAGCCTCTGTTTGGATCAACAATGATTACATTCACATTTTCACTGGAATGATAATCTATAAACACTGATACGTTTTCGGAATATATAGCTTGGTATAAATATCATTGCCAATAATTAGACCGAATTGTCAGAGAAATGGATTATTTACTAGCCGGTACTCAGTCGTATTTATCAAGGTAATTTACAGGTAACGTATAGCCTATCAAGATAAACATATAAGTCGTCGGCCAAACAAAAGGGCATAACCAAAAAGGTTATGCCCTTTTTGCTCTTATTCACTTAGAGAATAAGAGCTCAGTCGATTTTGCATTTTATATAAATCTATCACGATCAATATAATTATAGCGCTACGATGTTCTCTGCTTGTAGACCTTTCTGACCTTCGGTGACAGTGAATTCAACTTTTTGACCTTCACTTAGAGTTTTAAAGCCTGAGCCAGAGATAGCGTTAAAATGGGCAAATACATCAGGTCCAGATTCCTGTTCGATAAAGCCAAAGCCTTTAGATTCGTTAAACCATTTTACGGTGCCGGTTGTAATAGACATAGTTATATCCTATTTATTTAAGAGTAATTGAGGCTTTATCAAAAAGCCATTTGGCTGGAATGTGTTGCTATTAAATATGAAAAAAACAGGACGAGAAACTAGAGATGTGACATCGAAAAGGTGTTGCATAAATATAAGTAGTACTTTCAAGCTATATGCAGCTTATACCCATTAATGCCAATGTCAACACAAATCGTATATATAACATGTTTTAATCGGGCATTCTTATTTCTTACTCAGCATCTATCTGGATATATCTTGTTTAAGCCCTTCATTACTAACACTTTTATTAGTTATAACTACATGCTATCTAGATATTTAGACACTTTCTTAGAAGAGTAAAGATTCTGGAAATAAACTATGACTTGAATAAGTTAGCTAAAGGACGGTTGTAGTTAATGAAAAAAATTATATCTGAATCTTCGTCATATGCTTAGGTTCGGTTTTTTGTATGTAAATCGATACCAAGTAAATTTAAGTGAGTGATTGCATAGTTAAACTTATACAGGGTTATATTGTTCCGATAATGTTTTATATCTCTTTCAATTTGTACAATGTATAAGCTATCGCCAAATATTAACATTTAGGTCGAATGGCCTTTTGGGTGTAGTATAAATTATCTTACCCACCTCTATTGGCTCCCTCAGTAATCCAGATCGGTGAGTTTTATACAATAATAGTAGCAATACTAACCGACCCCTGATCAATATCATCTTTGTTTTTATGCTCATTGGCTAGTGATATAGATTACACACATTTCGAGAATTTTCATGATTAACTTAATATTGAGATTCACTAGTGGAATTCAGCGAATATACGCTACTGTCATTCAATCGGTGATGCTGTTAGTGCTTATACTGGTTATTCCCATCATCGGATTTGCAAAGGGTGATCCTGTTGATGTGCCCAAGAATGCACACGCAATGTATTATGGCGGCGCATGGGAGTGTGATCGAGACTTTCGTGATATCAAAGGCGTCTGCATGGCTATCAAGATACCGCCAAATGCCTACCCAACAAACAAATCCTATGGTAGTGGATGGGAATGTAATCGAGGTTTTCGAGTAATTGATGAGACTTGCAGTGAAATTAATGTTCCTGCGAGTGGTTATTTGAACTCTTCTGGTAATGATTGGAAATGTGAACGAGGCTATCTCAAAGTTGGTAGCACTTGCAAATCTATTGACGTGCCTGAAAATGGATTCCTCATCGACTCTTCTTTCAGATCTGGCTGGGAGTGTAATCGAGGTTATCAAAGAGGTGCTAAGGCCTGTAGCCTTATCAATGTACCTAAGAATGGTTATCTGAACTCTATCGGTGATGATTGGAAATGCAACCGAGGCTATCGAAAAGCCGATAGAGCCTGCATACCTGTTATGGTGCCTGAGAATGGCTACCTATCTGTCTCTTCTTATGGCCGTGGTTGGCAATGCAGTCGTGGTTTTCATGCGGTTAGAGGTGCCTGTATTGCACTGACACTACCTGAGAATGCTCACATTGATTTTTCAGGCAATAACTGGGAATGTAACCGGCCTTACAGCAAGTTTCGGGATGGGTGTATTCAGCGTTGAACTGGTTGCAACAAACAAACTCTTCATAAATAAGAGGGTAGTTCACAACTGTTTAAATATTAGCCAAAAAGGTAAATGCTATGCCCTGATACACTGTGGCCTTTATCATAACATCAAAAAAGTTGGGTCAGATCACAGTTGTTGCTAACAAATGATTAAATGGGTTCCGGCCCTTTCTTTTAAAAAACCGGGGTTATTAGCCTATTTCTGATCCATTTCCGGTCCTTTCCCGGCCCTGACCCGGAACCTATCTGAACATTGCTTCTAGGTCTAGTTCTGAGCTATCATCAATGAAGACCTCATCAACATCAAATTCCCGGCCCATTCCCTTAACGTTACTTAACGTATGAATTTTCCGTATACGTAACGTTTGACTCTAATTTCAGCCTGATTTCCCATATATGGACTTTTGACCTATAGGTTAATGTACCTGAACTTATATCTACAATGACCTGACCTATAGGTTCACCATAGCGGTTGAGCGTATCAACATCCTGCTTTGCTAAACCTATAGGCCATTCCTTACGCGTTACAGTATGACCGCCCATGACAGGCACCAGTCACCCTCATCAGCAGCTTGATAGGCATCATGTGCAATACCATCCTCAGGTACTTCTGACAATTTCCGCAAAACCCACCAGATAGTAACAGGAGGCCCACCTATTTGCTGGAATTGACGTATTCCCCAGGTTGAAGCCCATGCATCTACACGTAAAGCAGAATTTTTAGCATCATTGCCGAATAGATCTTCATCTACACCGTAGCCATCAATATTCTTTGAAATGTATTTTGCGATATAGCCCGCAGCCGTTCCTTTACTCCAGTCTATGGCCTTAGCTGTAATCCGATGCGCAATATGGGGGCAGGTTAGGCTACACACTTTCTTCCAAAAAACATTTTATTCATGGCATTTTCTATAAAAATAATTACACCAAAACATTAAATTCTAAATCGTATCGTTAAATAAAATTTTATAAGTCTGTCTTAGAACTTCAAATCGTAATCCGCCCAGGTAACAAGCACCTGGTGCCTTGCCATTAGCGATTTGTTGTAAGATCTGCTTCGATGGGGTGTTATGGATGAAAAGTGACTGCATCTGCTTACTTTTAAAAACATAACCTTTTCCGTATTGCTTTTTTATTCCACTAGCGGCTGGGCTCTTTAACGAACTCTGTACTAAATAGATTAGTTCGTCTATTAAACGCTTGCGTAAACGATTGGATGGGCAATTATAAAAAGTACGCACAAATGCAGGAAAAGGTGGCTTTAAACTAATCTGAAAATCTCTGGTGATCAGCCGGGTAGGTATAATTGATTCCAAATGTTTAAATCGACCATACTGCAATGCCAGCATAGTAGTTTGATATTCTGATTTGGTGCTGTAATACCAATTACCATTGCGGTTTTTTTCAACAATAATGGGGCCATTCTTCATATCTTTAAGATAGTCTAGCGGGCTATGTACTATGATATCTTTTATCTGATTCTCGAAACCACCTGGCTCCGCTCTGTCTCTTTGACCTGGCCCATATTTGGGTTGATGTTTGCCAGTTAAAAAAGCCTCGTCGTGTGTAGCAGAAGAAGACGTTGTTATTAAATAATTATCACCATACCCCTGTTTATGAGGCGTTAAAATGTCCAGGCCCCACCTGTTAAAAAGAACAAAAGAACGGGCAAAGGTGTGTACATAACGCTTATGTAATGCTTTTCGACTGGGCAACTGAAATCCTGGTTCTCTGTTCAGGATGGTTTGTGTGTCTTTGGCTATACCTTTCTTTTCCAGGCTCACACGTGGATAACCGTAATATTTTAGGACAGCCGTGTACGTGACTAATCCTTCTATTTGCCATAAAGCCAGAATTTCTTCGGGAGGCCAGTTAAATCGCATAGCCACTAACAATACCGCTTTCAATATATGTGGTTCCAGGGGCTTAAAGACATAATCACTTTTTGACCATTTGAAATGATCAGGTGTTTGAGTTTGTAATGAAATCATTGTTCGGGTATACACCCAGAAGTCCTTGGCAACTTTCAAATTTACCCGATATATTTTATCGATATAATTATCAAGTAATTGTTCTTCATCAGCATTAGCCAGGATAGGGTAGGGAGGTGCTTTCTTTGGCATTTTATAAATAATGTTTGGCTGTAAAAAATACAATCGCACTACCATGTGCATGGTAGTGACAGCATAAAGATATGTCTGAATTCATTGATTCAGTTATCAGGCATAGTTTCGTCAAAGGCAATATCCAGAGCACTGGTTGGAGTGTATTCAAACCAACGGCCTATTAGCGACACTTCCGCCCAACTGGTGATGTCGGTATTTTCACCGTTACCACCTGGTTGTCCATCAGCGCCATGCGATACCAGGTCATAAGCACCATAAAAGCCCGGGCATTGATAGCTATAGTTATTGCCCCAGTGGTCATGCAGTGGAATTTCCAACTCGCCGTTATATATAGACTGCAAATCCTCTAGGCTTTGTGGGTAATCCGCAACATCAATTTCCCGCCAAATAGTAATATCCATATCCTCATCTGTTCCGCCTTCTTGAGCATTAGCTCCATTTGAAAATAGATCGTAATCTCCATGTTCCCCTGGGATAATGTAATGGTAAGGATACCCCCAGGGATCGTTCAAGGGCACCGTCTCATTTGGGAAGGATTGCTCAAGCTGTGCCAGATCAGATGGATATGTATTTCCATTGGCCAGGTAATACTCCTTTAACAACCGCATCAGCTTTTTCATATCTCGCCATGCCTGTCGTTGGGTTGCATAGGGACGTTTACGATATTCATCCAAAGAATTCATAATAAGTTGCATATCTTCCCAGGTTTTGATTTGCCTGGGGTGCAACAGTGGACGGTAATCCAGTTCTGGGTTCGCCATGGGGATACCCGGGTAGCTGGTTTTAGCGTAACTTTCGAATTCTTCGGCAATCGTAAAATAAGGATGTTCCGGTACCTGATCGAGCTGCCCGGTATCCATAAAGGCAAGAAAAGCTTTCTCGTATCCCGGCCGTATGGTTAATACCACACGAGCGCTGCCCGCCTTCAAGAAGGCTCGATGCATGGAGTCCGGATGTTCTAGAAATCGCTTGAATATCCACTGCTCGTCATCGACACCCGGATCCGACCAGAAATAGGGGTAAAGGAAGTACAACATGTTTTCCCATTCGATAGCGTGATGGATAAACTTGATGATTTCCGGGTCGTCATTGTAGGCAGCCGGCGGAAATCCCATCGCCTCTAGCACCGATTTCATCACTTCTTCACGCTCTTTTTTACGCAAGCTGAGTGAATTCTCAAAGGCCAGCTCTGCTTCCAGTCGCTCGATTTTTTCCTTTAACCGCTGACGGCTTTCCAGATATACCACCTCTGCACCATCGCGTATGGCTTTCCATATTTTTTGCTGCCAGTTTTTTACAGCAGCCTCGGTTGGAACCACTTCTATAGAAATCGCCATCATCCAGATCTTGATACGCCAGGCGCGAACCCAAACCGCGAGATTACCGCTCTTATTGGCCCAGCCATCATATTCACGTACATGGACTTTCGGTTTAGAGTCATCACCGGGCGCGTGATTCTCATTCCCAAAGCGGTACAAATATGCCTCTGATTCGCCGGACTGATCCATAACTTTCATGTCCCAACCGCCGGGTGTACTGGCGCATTTTTCCAGGTCGTAAGAAAAGTAGGCGTTATCCTTGACCTTATATCCTTCCGGGATACTTATAGGCACGCTATAGGCCAGTACCGGGTCGCCGGAGGAACACATAACGCCTTCCGACTCCCAACTGTTGGGATCTTCCTTAAAGACGGTTAGTGGTTCCAGAGTTTCCACATCGGAAAGCTGAACGTTATATTCGAGCGCCAGGTCGATAAAGTTATCTTTCGTAATCTGGTCCGGGCGTAGGGTAAAATTCAGGCCTTCCTCAAGCTGATCATAGGCTGCTTTAATCTCCAGTAATTTTCGCAATAAATCCTTTCCCGGTTCCATGATCACGAGGTCGTAGGTCAGGCGAAGCCCGTAACGATATAAATCGATCTGCCACTTTCGAATAAGCTGATAGTAATCAACTCGGGTAGGGCGATCCTCAAAGGGATTCTTGATCTTCCTGACAGTTTGATCTTCAGTCTCGATCGCGGAGGCGACTTTGAAACTTATTTTATGTTCACGTTTTGCGCGCGAGGACGCCTTTGACGTAATGTCTGCGCTTTTATTTCTCGCCATTTTAGCAGATCGGTTTGCCGACTCGGACACATTGTATCCGACGTTATTGGAAATTTTGATATCACCATAGGCGCTGGAGTAACTATAGGATGCCGCCACGCTGGTATTGAAAGCGGATGCGTGTTGGCGCTGTGAATCGACAGATTGTGACAGCTCTATTTTTTCAGCAACACCTTCTTCGCTGTATTCCTCAAAATAGTCAGTAACGATTTTGTCGTAACTCTCATCACTATGCGCCCATTCACGGTTAGTGATATTAACTTCCTCACCCGGCGATAGTGGTACTGAATAGGATAGTTCACCACGTTCGATTCCAGCCGGGGTAAAACCCAGTTTTTCAAGGTGCAGGTAACCGACTGGAAGAACATCAGAGCGCACTTTCTCTTTAAATGCTTTAATTAGAAATTCCAGTTTCGCCAGATTTTGCTCGGCGCATTGCTTGAAGCCTCGTAATAGGAGGTTCGTCGTACCAGGCCCCTGGATTTGAGAAATTTTCAGGACATCCTGTAACCATTCTGACTCAGGTATCGGTAAGCTTGAATCAAAATCACTTTTCTGGTCACTGAGATTGCTATTCTTTTGTGATATTTTTTTCGGGGGTTTAGTTTTCGTGGCAAGGGATTTAATAAAATCGTCAAGTTGAGTCCTTCTTACCTGAGTGACCTTCTCGGCAATCAGGATAATAGATTCACTTTCGGCAGCCGCTAGCAATTGGGCATGATTGGTGGTACTCACGTTCGACAAAACAGCCTGAATTTGACTGGCTGTGTGCTTTATATTTTTCCGGTCAGTGATTAAATCATCTGTCTTGGTGGTGGCTTGTTCCAACTCCTGTTCCGAAATTCCCAGGGCTTTTACAAAGGCGGCCTTTTCGACTCCTCGTTTTAGACCAGCGTTAGCTCCATCTGTATCTGCTAGAGTTATATAGGTCGCCTGTAACAAATCGCGTGAACTTGGCCTGTGCCCATCTGCTACCAATCCAGTTGTAGAAGCGCCATCAACTTCAAGGGTTACTACTACCCCTTCTCCTTCAACGTTCCATAATACAGAATCTCTTGTATCGGTTAACAGTTGATTTCCACGAAAAACCTTAAAATATAAATCGGGCTTTCTATCGAAAAAAAGTTCTCTGAAATACGCCTCATCAAAGCGCAGATGGAAAGTTCCATTGTGTCTGGATAGGGTGCTTCCAACCAGGTCATCAATGATCAGGTCCTTGTCCCATGCTTCTATACGAAGCCCCTCAATGCCAGAACCTGTCTGACGATCAATTACTTGACCGCTAACTTCATATTCGTTCATAACATTAATCTCCCTATTAACTGTTAGTTACTACCAACCCTTGATTAATGACTTACTATTATTATTCATAGTCGTCCAAATACCTTCTTGAGACAAATCAAATAAGTAGTATGCATTGATCACTTATTAAAATAGGAGATACTAAAAGTCTATAGAACCTAGAATTCTAGCGTCTATTTTAGACGAGAAAAGTGAAGTAAACTAATATACTCATATGAGTGATACACATTTTAAGTTCAATATTTGGAATTAGAGTAAAACCTAAAAAACAATATTATTATATGTTAATTGTTTCTTAACATAATCAACAATCAAAAATGATACGTTTACACGTTTATCTATTCCCTGTATCTGCCATCAAATTTTCCAGAAAGATAACAATTTTCAGGTTTTTTAATATCGGAAATAGACTTCCAGATTATGCCTATTCTCTAAAGGCAAGTGAAATTAAGAATTTTGTTGACGAACCAGTGTATATAAGAGCAACTTACAGTCTTTTCTTCGACTAAAAAAAGGAGTCTGGTTTATTAATAGAGCGTAGAATGTTTGACATCAGATAATTATTATTCTACCTCCAAAAAATTGATTTATAGGAAAGCCATACTGATATGATGATTCTAAAAAAGATTCTATATTAAACATAGTGAATTAAAATAATTACAGTATTGCATCCATAGGTACTAATCTTAGCAGTAGAACCTTTGTTCGTTTGTAAAGTGACACATCATGGCTGTGACCATCTAACTTTACATTCCAGCTATTCTCAGGAAGCATATCCGTTTCTATAGCAGACTCAAGTTCACCAGCCAATCTTCTATCTTCTATAAATACACCAACTTCTGTGTTTAAGTTCTCGGAACGGGGATCAAAATTAAATGAACCTATAAAAGCTTTCATACCATCAACCACCATTGATTTTGCATGAATAGCGAATATGGGTGATT
>JBFFSQ010000063.1:0-14272 GCA_041572275.1 Gammaproteobacteria bacterium | reverse complement strand
CATAGTTTTTCTTCATTCAGGTAGAAAATTATATTGATCAGTAATTTTTTAAAAGGGCGTCTAATTCATCTCTTTTAAAAAACTATTGCCTCGTTATTTTACGTAGGAGAAATAAGTGGGTACGCAAACCAATCAGACCAGCCACGAACAAGTTGATGCTATTTATGAAGAATCAGGTCATTGGCATGTCAACACCGGTGAAAAAACGATTCATGCTAAACGCATGTCTGGACGTTTCCGGAATTTCAAATGGTTTTCTGCATCTGTTTGGTTAATCTTTTTCTTCGGTCCCTACCTACGATGGGGTGACCGCCAGGCAATATTACTGGATATCCCCAATCGTAAATTCCATATCTTTGATATTACAATCATGCCTCAGGATGTATGGCTATTAGCCATGGTATTATTGTTTTTTGCTATTTTACTTGCCGCTGTCACATCAATCGCTGGCCGTGTTTTTTGTGGTTACTTCTGTTTCCAGACAATCTGGACAGATATTTTTACTTTGATAGAAGAAAAACTCGAAGGTGCCCCAGCCAAACGACGAAAACTGGAAGCAGCCCCCTGGAATTTTTATAAGATTCGAGTAAAAGCAATCAAACATAGTCTGTGGATATTAATTGGTATGCTCACAGGCATTACTTTTACTGCCTGGTTTACCGATGCTTATCAATTATGGGCTAACTATTTCACATTGAATGCCTCAATGGTGGCCTGGGTAGTACTGATCATGTTTACCCTGGGTACTTACATCCTGGCAGGCTTTTTACGTGAACAGACGTGTTTCTGGTTGTGCCCATATGCTCGTATTCAGGGCGTTATGTATGACACAGAAACCATCCTACCAACCTATGATGTTGCACGTGGTGAACCGCGTGGAAAATTAAAGAAAGGTGAAACAGTCGAAGGCAATGGCGATTGCATATCCTGTAATCAATGCCTAGCCGTCTGCCCTACTGGTGTTGATATACGCGACGGTCAGCAAGAAGGCTGTATAACTTGTGGCCTTTGTATTGACGCCTGTGATGAAGTCATGGATAAAATCAATAAACCCAGAGGGTTGATTCGCTATGCCTCGATGGATGAAATGCAAGGTAAACCGCAATTACCTTTAATTAAACGTCCTCGCGTTTTGATTTATCTAGGCATTATGACATTCGCAGTAACAGGACTATTGTATGGACTCACCAACCTGGGTACATTTGATTTTAAAGTTATCCACGAGCGGCAACCACTATTTGTGCAATTAAGTACAGGTAGTATACAGAATAAATATGACCTGAAAATTCTCAATAAAACCGACAAGGATATGAAAGTTAATATTATTGTGGATGGTCCTAAAGGTCTTGAGACACAGGGAATTAACGAGGCAGTGGTATTACCAGCCGGTCACCTAAGCAGCATTATGGCCTTTGTTAAGATCCCAAAAGCATCATTGAAAGAAGACCGTACACCGGTTACGTTCACAATTCAGTCTGCAGATAATATAAAAGACAAAATTAAATATGAAAGTATGTTTTATGGTCCAAGATTCTAAGGTCCAGGACATAAATCTAGATGAGATCGACTATGAGTAATGCAACAATGACAGATAAATCCTTTTCTCAGTCCAATCCTAATGCATGGCGTAACCCTTGGGTTATAGGCTGGATAGTACTGGTTGTTATTGTACTGGCCGTAAATATTGCTATGATCAGCCTGGCCTTTGTCACTAATCCTGGCCTGGTTACTGAAGACTATTATGAAAAAGGCCAGGATCACGAGCAAAATATTAATAAAAAAATCGCCGCTCGCAATGCATTAGGTTGGACCTTTAGTACTGACTTTCCAACCAGTCCTGTCATTAAACACAATGAACTATATCGTCTGAATGTGGTGGATAAATACGGAAAGCCACTGACTGGTGCTGAAGTTTCTATCACAGCCTATCGTCCATCTGATGCCAATGCAGATTTTAAAGTTCTGATGATAGAGACCTTGCCGGGTTTATATGAAGCTAAGATAAACTATCCATTAAAAGGTATCTGGGAACTTACTGTCATCTTGACACGTGGTGAAGATACAGACGACTTTGTACGACGTACAAGTGTCGTTTCGAATTAATTAAACAAAATATGTCAGGTGCAGAGTGTTTTCACTGCGGCCTGCCCGTTCCTTCGGGTGTGCAGTTTGAAGCAGAAATAGACGGCCAACATCGTAAATTCTGCTGTCTGGGCTGTCAATCTGTATGCCAGGTCATCTATGACTCTGGCATGCAGGGTTTCTACCAGCGCACACCCAATGGTCAGTTACTGTCTCCACCACCTGAACCCCCTAAAAACATCGATCTTTATGACATTGATGAAGTTCAGGATGAATTCATCACCATTGCAGGCAATCAGCGTAATATTCATCTGCTGGTTGAAGGTATTCATTGTGCAGCTTGTGTCTGGCTAATCGAGCGAACACTCTCATCAATCCCCGGTATTCTGGCAACAAATGTAAATCTCGCGAACAAGCGTTTGCATTTAAGCTGGGATAATAGTCAGATACATTTATCCGCGATTATTAAACGCCTTAGCGATATTGGTTATGCAGCTGTTCCGTTCGATCCCGAAATAGCTGAAGGTACAATAAAAAAACAAAACAGAGCATTACTCCTGCGAATGGCATTTGCCGGTTTTGCCATGATGAACCTGCTCTGGGTCTCAATTGCACTTTATACAGGTGCTGATAAAGGTGAATTCAGGTCACTGTTCCATTGGATTGGTTTTATATTAGCCACCCCCACTCTGTTATATTCTGGCTGGCCTTTTTTAAAAGGCGCCTGGAGCGGTATAAAACAGCTACATCTAGGCATGGATTTACCTATTGCTATCGGAGCCAGTACAACATATGCATATTCTATTTATGTCATGCTTAGTCAGTCACAGGTAGGTGAAGTTTATTTCGACACAGTGGTTAATTTCATATTCGTCATACTTGTTGGGCGATTTCTGGAAGCCAAATCAAAACGTCATGCCGTAGCCGCTACACAACGATTATTGGACTTACAGCCCAGGGTCGCAACAGTAATACGTGACAATGCAACAAACGTTGTTCCAATACGTTCAGTCAAGCCGGATGAAGTCGTTTTGATCAAGGCAGGTGATAAAATACCTGTCGACGGTATAATCCTCAGCGGTGTATCAAGCATTGATGAATCCATGTTAAGCGGTGAATCATTGCCAATAAGCAAAAGCAACGGCGATTCTGTTTCTGCCGGTACAGTTAACATTGAAAGTACAATTACTGTAAAAGTGAAAGCCACACTACGACATACAGCTTTGGGGAAAATCATTGATCTGGTTGAACAGGCCCAGGCATCTAAAGCCCCCATCCAATGCATTGCTGATCAGATTGTTCCATGGTTTGTAGCCGTTACTATTTTGCTGGCAACAGCCACATTTATCTGGTGGTACAGCTCAGGGATAGAACAAGCGTTACTTGCATCTACAGCAGTATTAATCATAACCTGTCCCTGTGCATTTGGTCTTGCAACACCTATGGCCATTGCTGTTGCCTCAGGACTAGGTGCTCGTAATGGCATTCTGGTGAAGAATGGTGCCGTGCTTGAATATTTATCGACAATTAATCATTTCGTATTTGATAAAACAGGAACATTGACTGAAGGACAAATGAAAGTCCGTAATATATTTACGACCCAAAATTTAGATGAACAAACACTTCTATTACTTTCAGCTGAAGTTGAACAGTACTCTGAACATAATATTGCTAAGGCCATTGTTAACGAAGCAATACAGCAATCAATGAATTTAAAAACAGATCACATCATTGATTTCAAAACCAAATCCGGTTTTGGGGTTAAGGCAAAACTCAATGATAAAACAGTAATAATTGGTACTCGGAAATGGTTAGAGCATAATAATTGTGCATTAGATGCATCATTACAGACAAAAACCGAAAAATTTGAACATAAGGGTATCAGCTGTATACATGTTGCGATTAATCATGAAGAAGTGGGTCTCATAACAATTGCAGACAGTCTCAGACCTGGTGCTAAAAAACTGGTTGAAAGCCTGCGTCATTCAGGTATTAAGATGACGCTACTCAGTGGTGACCGACATGCTGTGGCTTCAGCAATTGCCGATGAACTGGGTGGTATGGATGTAATAGCTGAAGTATTACCTGAAGAAAAAGACCAGGTCATACGCGATTTACAAGAAACCGGTGAACAGGTGGCTATGATTGGTGACGGCATTAATGATGCTCCCGCTTTGATGCGAGCTGATGTGGGTATTGCCATTGGTTCTGGAACTGACGTTTCCATGGAGAGTTCAGATATTGTGCTACTGAGTGATGACCTGGATACGATCCGTCTGGCATCTTCCCTTTCACGGCGAACAATTAGAACAATTCATCAAAATATCGCTATTTCAATCACTTATAACGTGATCATGGTGCCACTGGCTATGATGGCATTTGTAACACCACTGGTGGCTGCCATTTCAATGCCTATCAGCTCATTGGCTGTTATCATGAATGCTGCACGAATTCGTACATTATTTTCGGATAAATCGTAGTAAACTTAATTTTATAATCTATTGGGATTTAATAATGGATGTAATTTACGGTCTTATACCTCTGATGATTATAATCGGCCTGGTTATGGTTGTAGTATTTTTCTGGACAGTTAAAAGCGGTCAATATGAAGACCTGGAGGGTGACGCTAATCGCATATTAATGGACGATGACGATCCATTACTGCCAGAAAATAAAGATAAAAAGATCGATAAAAAAATAGACCAACGTTGGCCTGATGCAGATTAAAAATAAAGAGGCTAGTTAGTTATCTAGCCTCTTTAGGTTAATATTGTTTAATAGTTAAATACTGCATTCACCGTGAACTGACTTATATCCCCTTCATCGACGCCATCACCAATACCATTTAGCATCTGATATTCAGCCCTGATATGAGTACGACTTGATAATTCAAAATCAATACCGCCACCGATTGATAAACCGATGCTATCATCGCCATCATATGTAGATCCTATAAAATCAACGGTTGTACTCCATAAATTCATCCCTACTTTCCCAAACAAATCCACACTATTAGCAACAGGCACGTAGCCAATGCCTGCAATCGTCATATTAAAAACATTATGAGTGGCATTTGATACACCAGTCCAGTCATATGACGCAAAAGAAAAATCAAGCTCAATGCCAGTGTTATTTGATCGACTACCCATGATAAATTTAAAAGCAGTTCCATCATCGACTTCAAAGGAACCAAACAATGGTCTTATATCGAATGATGAATTTCCCAGACCTAATCCCCAGTAATTGTCTGCTATTACAGGTGTCGCAATTAGCGAGGAAGCCAGCAAAAACATACTGCGATTGATTGTTGTTTTATAACGCATCGTAAACTCCATGTTTTTATAGAAAATTATTATATTTAAATCGTATCAAAAAACATTGTGTAGACACTATTGATTCTACTCTCAATTAAAATAGTAGCTAAAGCCAGTTCTTTTTTATCAGATATTTGTCATACAATTCGGCTTCGGCAGAACCTTTCTCTGGCTGCCAGTTGTATTTCCATTGCACCAGTGGCGGCATCGACATTAGTATGGACTCTGTACGACCACCTGACTGTAATCCAAACAATGTGCCTCGATCATAGACCAGATTAAACTCCACATACCGTCCTCGACGATAGAGCTGGAAATCACGTTCACGTTCACCAAATTCAGTTGATTTACGCTTTTGTACTATTGGCAAATAGGCTTCAATATAATGGTTACCAATACTTTGCAAAAATTCAAAACTTTTTTCAAAACCCCATTCATTGAGGTCATCAAAAAACAGACCGCCCACACCACGGGGTTCATTACGATGTTTTAAATAAAAATATTCATCACACCAGTCTTTATAACGTGTATAAACATCAGGGCCAAATGGGTCACAGGCCTGCTTGGCAATACTATGCCAATGAATTACATCCTCTTCACAGGCATAGTAAGGAGTTAGATCAAAACCACCACCAAACCACCAGACTGGTGCTTCACCTTCTTTTTCAGCAATAAAGAACCGTACATTGGCATGAGATGTTGGAACATATGGGTTATGTGGGTGGATAACCAATGATACACCCATGGCCTGAAAACTGCGTCCAGCCAGTTCTGGTCTGTGTGCAGTAGCAGACGCTGGTAGCCCTTCTCCAAAAACATGTGAGAAATTAATACCTGCACTTTCAAATACGGCACCATTGGATAAAACACAACTGCGGCCACCACCACCCTGCTCCCGATGCCAGTTATCTTCAAGGAATTTTCCTGTGCCATCTTCGATTTCAAGTGCGTCACAAATTGATTGTTGCAAACCTAATAAGTAGGTTTTGACTTGTTCGAGGTCCGGTGTACTCACGGTTGTGACTCCTGACATAGCTGAGGGTTTTATGGATTGCTATTTTCTAAAGGCGCAAGTATTTTATCGAAATTTACAGGTAGTACATATTGAAATACTTCTTTTGATCGTTCACTGATAACAATATCTATACCTTTGTCGGCATATAACCAGTGTATTGCATCACTTTTTTGATCATTGATTTTTTGATCCGGCTGACCAAAGCGTTTCTCAATTAATTCAGCCTCAATATTAATGGCCGGCATATATGTCAGGCTCGTCACTGCACTGGCTTTAACCTGCGCAATACTATCTGGATGTAGAGTCACCTTACGGGTACCACTGCCAAGCGTACTTATCCGAACGCCATTGTCGTACATAGCTTGTAATTGATCCTGGCTAAATTCAAAAGCCACAACCATTTTTGCTTTTAATCCGCCAATAACGAGCTCTTCAAAAAAAGCTTCTACAACAGGACTACCTTCCTGGGGTACGAACATAGTAAATTTGGCAGGTTCATTAAATTGTTTTTCAATATCTTGTAGCCTGGTTTGGCCAAGATTAATGTTAAATACCTGGGTTGAACCATCTGCCAGGATTTCAACTTGCCATGGATAACCAAAATTGGGTTTCCCATTTCCTAACCATACGGATAGTAAAATTCCCAGTATGACTGCAACAATACTGAAACCGAGAACACTTAAAAATATATGTCGTCCCATGTTTATTGTGACACTTCTTCAGTACTTACCGGCTCGAGCGAACCTTCAGGAAAGCGTGATTTTACCCAATCTGGTAAGATCCCCTGTTTAGCGTGGTGCAAGGCTTCTGACTCCATGATGATAAGTACCAGAACCGTTACCATCATAGGTAAAAATGCTGCGCCACCGATCGCCCAATGTTGTGGGCGCAGATTGCCACCAGAGACCAGCCAGATTATTAGAAAAATAGCCCCAATGACACTCAGCATGATGAGAAACAAACGACTGCGTTTAACGCATAGTTGCCAGTGACCGTTGACATACCAGGATGCTTTTGACTTGGCACGATAGGCACCCCAGAAGATAGCGATCAGGCTTAATACAGAAAAAATAGGTACAATGACAACATATTGTGTCAGTGAACTTGCACTCATAATGGCAACAAACACCAGTATGTGATTGAAAATCAGGTTGGTTAAAAATATTTCGTGTGGAATTTTGGCTTTTTTGCTGTCTTCTTCAGAAATTTCGAATTGCATGCTCATATTGACTAATCTGTAACGGCTGATATTTGAGGCAGAATATTAGCATTTTTTAAGCGTAATTGCCTTTATAAAAACAGCGCTCTATAGTTTTCAGCTGTCATCTTAGCCACCGTCTCAGTACTTGTGTTTCTGAGCTCAGCGATACACTCAGCCACATGTTGCACCAGTCCCGGGTGATTTTGTTTACCTCTGTATGGCACTGGTGCAAGATAAGGCGAATCGGTTTCAATGAGGAGACGGTCTTCAGGCACCTTGCGAGCCACTTCACGTAAGGCATCAGCATTACGGAATGTCACTATGCCAGAGAACGATATATACAGGCCAAGATCCAGTGCCTGACGTGCCATATCCCAACTTTCGGTGAAACAATGCAGTACTCCTCCACATGAGCTCACATTCTCCTCTTTGAGGATCTCCAGTGTATCTTCCTGGGCATCACGGGTATGGACAATCACTGGCTTTTTCAACTGGTTGGCGGCGCGAATATGAGTTCTAAAACTGGCTTGCTGCACATCCTTTGAGTCTTTGCCGTAAAAGTAATCAAGTCCTGTTTCTCCGATAGCGACCACTTTCTGGTCCTGTCCTAGATCAACAAGTGTGTCTACATCAACATTTGTTTCAGTGACATGTCCCGGATGTTGGCCCACTGATACATCAATTGATTCATAACTATCCACAACTTCTCTCATATGCGGGTAACTATCCAGGTCAATAGATACGCACAGCATTCTCTCTACCTGGTTATGCTGAATGCTATCCATGAGCACAGTAAAATCATGATCGAAATCTTTAAGATCAATACAATCTAAATGGCAATGTGAATCAATAAACATTGGTGAGTGTATTCAGGGTGGAAGTGTTATCGAAAAGTGTCTAGCTTAGTGAAGAGGTAATTTAAAGCGGTAAATTATGAAAAGCTTACCGTCGAATATATTTACATCGTGTGTGTCATACGATCAGCTTTGAGAGCACCCGCCAGGAAGGTTTCAATTTTACCACGGGTCTGACCGTTATCCTGGGCGCCAAACTGTACACCGATGCCTGCTGTTTTATTACCCTGGGCGCCTGCTGGTGTCATCCAGACAATTTTACCGGCTACAGGTAAACGTTCTTTATCATCCATCAGTGTCAGTAACATGAAGACTTCATCACCCAGGTTGTAGGCTTTATTGGTTGGAATAAACAGACCACCATTTTTAATAAAAGGCATATAGGCGGCATATAAGGCAGCCTTGTCTTTGATAGTCAGGGAGAGAATCCCCTGTCTTGGTGCTTTAGGTGCTGACATCTGTAAACCTGTTGATTTGTCGTAGTTAGATTATATATCTTTTTGGGTATTTTTCAGTAATCGTTAATGAATAAATTCAGTCCATGTCATCATAAACAGTGAGTAACCTGTATTTAACGGCCTTGGACTGTACGCCCCCAGGATATCAACAGGTCTTCCCATACCATCTGATTATTCAGTGGGATGCTCTGCAACTGACGCAATCGTAATACCTCATCCAGCATCTGGTACAGTGCCTGGACACTGGCACGTTGTGCTAATTTAACAAGTTCAGCCGCAAAATCAGGGTGTGACAAATTCTGTTCAGAGCCAGACTGCTTGACTTTCAGCAGGTCACTCAGCCAGTCATAGAGCCATCTGAGCAAATATTCATTAGAAAAAGCTGATAAACGATCGCTATAGCTAGTGACAGGTTTATTGTTGGCAACGCCAATGAATGCATCTGTCAGGCACTGTCTCTGTACGAGTAATTCATCATCCGCTAGTTTTAAGGCCAATAGTGGCGCGCCATGTGCCAGTTGCAGAGATAGCTGCATATCCTGGTTCGTTTGGGTTGTCAGCCATTGTGTCGCAATTTGTTGATCTGGCGTGTGAAAATCAATACTTTGACAACGACTACGGATAGTAACTGGCAATTTGTAGGGTTTAGATGTCACCAGCAGGAGAATCGAGTCTGAGGTTGGCTCTTCTAGAGTTTTAAGTAAACTGTTTGAGGCATTTATATTCATTCGATCAGCATCGAAGATGATTGCGACTTTATAACCTCCAAACTGACTGGTCAGGGACAGGGCATTACACAGGTCTCTAATTTCATCGACCTTGATTGCTTTATCCTGTTCTGGCTCAAGTACTAATAAATCAGGATGAGTTCCTGCCGCGAGTAAGTGGCAGGCATCACAACGGCCACAGGCTATTGAGTTAGCATCTGGACTTCGACATAACAGCGATGCTGAAACCTGGGTAGCAAAATCCTGTTTACCTAAGCCATCTGCCCCCCTGAGGAGTAAAGCATGGGGTAATCGCTGTGACGATCGCTGTTGCTGGAGCTGTTGCCATTGAGCCGTTTGCCACGGATAAATCATGATTATATTGTCGTTAAGCAGGAGATTTTTGTCATTATACTAATTTTTATAAAAAAAATTCAAAATCAGCCTTGATTGTATCTAAATAGGTTAATAACTTTAAAAAAAAATGATCTATCAAGCCGTCTTATACGGTCCTAAGCATAATTTAATGAAAAAATTGCACTTAATTTACGAAATATCAATTTTTTCACTTTAATTTAAACAATTAACCACGCATTTATTGACATTATTATACCTCTGTACTAATTTCAGTGCCTATAAAACATTACAAATGATAAGTCTATTTACACTACATTAATGAAATCTAATACTAATTGGGTTCTGAAAACGAGCTGAGGATTACTATGGGAAAATTTTTTAGATCATTAGTACTGGTGTTGTTAGCGTTCACAGGTACTGTTGCGGTAGCAGCTGAAGTTGATTATTTGAATGAGTTAAATGCAGAAGCTGAAAGTGAAGCTAGTGCATCGGCTAATGAAGGTGCGAATTCCGCATCACATAAAAATATTTCTGACGCCAAAATCAAACAAAAAAAAGATTTTGAAATGGCGCTAAATAACAAATTACCCAGTACCTACAAGCTTTATAAGCGCCTGCCCTTTGAACAAAAAATGGTCGTGGTAGAAACTTATCTAAGCAACAATAAAAGAATGCCTGTCGCGACAAGTCTTATGTTTGACTTGTACTTTAAGAATTAATCACCGTTCCAAGCAATCAAAATTTTACGGAGTAGTAGACGTATGAAGCTACACAAACCACTATTGAGTTTACAAAACATCTTAATCATAGGCGCTCTTTTTACGCCGAGCGCTTATGCACTTGAGGTGAATATTACAAAGACCATCTCTTTCGTCGATACCAAGCATAATAAATCACCTGTCAGAATCCAGAGGATTCAGGATAAAACAAATGTAATAAGTGGCACTTACACTAAAACTTCACGCAAATGCCCACCCTTTTGTGTTCAACCGATGAGTGTACATCGAGATGTCACCACAATTGCAGAACTTGAAGTATTAGAATTCATCAGGGAAAAAGTGAATCCAGGTATTGGTGTTTTGATAGATGCACGAACACCGTCCTGGTTCAAAAAAGGCACTATACCAGGTTCTATTAATATCCCATTTTCAACGTTCAGTGATACAGCCAGTGATACTGAGAAAGGTGCTGCGCTTGAAATATTAGGTGTAAAAATGTTATCTACAGCCAAAGAATCATCGCTACTTGATTATTTTACCGATCTTTTAGGTGATTACTCACAAGTGAAAGGCAATCTGGATTTTTCAGGTGCAAAAGAAATTGTTCTATGGTGTAACGGCATCTGGTGCGGTCAGTCACCTGCAGCAATTAAGGGATTGCTGGAACTAGGCTATCCTGCGGAGAAGATATATTACTATCGAGGTGGCATGCAGGCCTGGCAATCACTGGGTTTAACGGTAAGCCATTAACTCAGAATGGTCTTTTAGTGGAGATGTTTAGAGAGTGACTAAGTGATTTCAGACTTCAGTCACTCTCTAAAAATTTTTAAGTAGATATTGCAAACACAGGTTTGAATAGCGTGAGTATCAGCACTTACAGATAGTCACTGAAAATTTGTTTAATCTGTTGCTGAACAGTGACTAAGTCTAGTGATGCATCAATCACTTTTATACGATTAGGTTCTGCTTTAGCCCTGTCAAGATAAGTGTCTCTAACACGATTAAAGAATGCATCACGTTCCTGTTCAAAACGATCTGGAGCGCTACGTTTACCAGCTCTTTCCCGTCCGACTTCAACAGGTGCATCCAGCAACAAGGTAAGATTGGGACGTAAATCACCCAAAACCCAATTCTCAAGCCCTTCAATACGCTTGATATCTAACTGTCGACCGCCCCCCTGATAAGCATAGGTGGCGTCTGTAAAGCGATCACATAATACCCATTTTCCAGATTTCAGAGCCGGCCGTATAACCTGAGCCACATGCTCTGCCCTGGCAGCAAACATTAACATCAGCTCAGTATCATCAGACATGCCTTTAAAACGCTCACCGAGCAACATGTCGCGCAATGCCTCACCCAAGGGTGTACCACCCGGTTCTCGGGTAACGACGTATTCGATATCAGCATCATTGAGTATGTTCTGAATATATTCGAGATTACTGGTTTTACCCACACCTTCGGAGCCCTCAAGGGTGATAAATAAGGGTGTTTGCTGTGCTTTATTCATTATTTTTTACGACGTTTACGTTGATATTTATTGACGGCTTGTTCATGTTCTTCCAGTGTCACAGAAAATACGTGACTTCCGGAACCATCACCTAATGCAACAAAATACAGATAAGGCGTATTATCCGGATGCATGACAGCTTCGATAGCTCCCTGCCCTGGCATTGCAATTGGAGTGGGCGGTAAACCTCTACGTGTATAGGTATTGTAAGGAGTATCAGTTCGTAAGTCTTTAAAGCGAATATCACCATCAAAGTCAGGTCCAAGCCCATAAATCACGGTAGGATCTGTCTGAAGGCGCATGCCTTTTCGTAAGCGGTTGATAAATACACCGGCAATGCGAGTTCGTTCAACGGCTAATGCACTTTCCTTTTCAACAATCGATGACATGATCAGCGCCTGATAGGCCGAATCAAAGGGCAAGCCTGCATCTCGTTTCTGCCAGGCAGCTTGAACGCGATTGTCCATTTCATCATAAGCACGTTTTAAAAAATTAATATCATCAAGACCTTTGGGAAAGTGATAGGTATCCGGGTAGAAACGTCCTTCTGGGTGTTCACCAGCATGACCGATTTTTTCCATAATCTCTGCGTCACTCAAGCCACGTAACCGATGCTGCAAATGTGGCGATTGATTAACTTCGGCCATCATTTGCCAGAAAGTCCAACCTTCGACCAAGGTTAAAGAATATTGCTGAACTTTGCCTTTTTCCATGGCTTCAAGTAATTGAAAAGGCGTCATATTAGGCGTAATTCGGTACTCACCTGCCTGAAGATTACGTGCCTGGCCCGTTAATCGTGACCAGGCTGACAAATAGATGCCTCGTTCCAGTATATTTTCACGTCGCAAATCACGAGCCAAGGACGATACCGATGCCCCAGGTTTGAGCTCATACAGATAATCATCAGCTAAACGCATCGGATTATTAAGAAATGTATACATATCAATAATCAATGCGATTAATGCTGCAGACATTGCAATGATAACAACTTTGAATAATTTATATTTCAATGGCACTGATGTCCTTTGCTAATAAATCAGAAAATATTTTACTAAACGTATGCTGTTTGAATGAAGTATTTTCAATCTGATTGACTGGCCAGATTCCAATCAGACTGTTGGTGACAAAGACTTCGTCCATAGTAAACAAATCATCCAGGGAAATCGTTGTTTCCTCTATTTTAAATGCATTGTTTCTGGCCAGATCGATGATCTTATCTCGAATTATGCCTTGTACACCTGCCCGTGAAAGTGATGGTGTCAGCAAAATATTATTTCTGACCATAAAAATATTGCTCATGGTGCCTTCGATAACATTATTAACATCATCAAGCATTAATCCTTCGATAATTTCAGGATCTTGCCATTCATTGCGTGCGAGCACATTGTCTAAACGGTTCATATGCTTGATGCCCGCCAATGCAATATTGACTGTAACTGGAGTTTTACATATACACAGCCTGACACCATGACGGACACTATCTGGATACTGTGGCCAAGGGTACTGAGCCACAATCCGTGTCGTCGTAGCATTAGTTGTGTAGCAATAACCACGACCACCCGAGCCACGTGTGAGCATGATCTTAATCACGGCCTGAGGCTCGTTCAGGTGGGTTTTCAGCTGTTTTAGATCTTCGAGCCATTGTTGCTCAGTAACCGGAGGTATATTGAGCCGTTCGCAGCCCAGATTAAGACGATGTAAATGTTCCTTCCAGAACAATAGTTGTCCGTTTCTGTATACCATGGTTTCGAATAGACCATCGCCGTATTGAAAACCTCGATCGGCCTGGTCAATTTGGCTTCGCCATTGCCCGTTAATCAAGACCTGGGTCATATATCACCCTGTAGCGCCATAATCATGGCTTTGGCTTTGGCCCGTGTCTCATTAAGTTCATGGACAGGGTCTGAATCAGCAACTATACCACCGCCGGCACGGAAACTGATCTCATCACCATTGCGAACCATAGTTCTGATCAAAATATTCAGATCCATGCTGCCATCATGGTTTAAATACCCCAGGGAACCCGTATAGGCACCTCGACCTGTTGCCTCCAGCTCT
>JBFFSQ010000062.1:0-14303 GCA_041572275.1 Gammaproteobacteria bacterium | reverse complement strand
CAAGTCACCGGAGATTCAGGACAGAAGTGATGCCAGTGAGCTGCAGGTCAGTGAGGCCTGGGTGAAATTCGATCATGTGAATTTTTCATACAATCCTGAGCGACAAATCTTGAAAGATATCAGTTTTGATATTCCTAGCGGAAAAAAACTGGCGGTTGTCGGGCCATCCGGTGCGGGTAAATCGACATTAGCTCGATTGCTGTTTCGCTTTTATGAAGTGGACAGTGGTAGTATCAGCATCGATGGACAGGATGTGACAGCCGTATCACAGGTAAGCCTGCGTGAGGCCATTGGAATCGTCCCCCAGGATACAGTACTGTTTAACGATAGTATTTATCACAATATCCAGTATGCGCGACCAGGGGCGACAGAGGCCGAAGTCATACAGGCTGCACAATTGGCGAATATTCATGATTTTATTGCAAGCCTGCCTTCAGGTTATCAAACCGTGGTCGGTGAACGTGGGCTGAAGCTGTCTGGTGGCGAAAAACAACGCGTGGCTATTGCCCGTGTGATTTTGAAGAACCCACGTATACTGGTTTTCGATGAAGCCACTTCATCACTGGATTCTCATTCAGAACAGGTCATTTTACAGTCATTAAAAGATGTGGCTGTGGAGCACACCACCCTGGTGATTGCCCATCGGTTATCGACAATTATCGATGCAGATCAGATCTTAGTGATGCATGACGGCCAGATTGTCGAGCAGGGAAATCATCAACAGTTACTAAGTCATGGTGGTGTATACGCAGATCTATGGCGAATTCAACAGGAAGAACAGCAACAGATGCAATGATCGGCTGGGTTATTTTTGCATGTGGCCAAACAGGGCATTATGTCAGTAAATTAGGAAAAATAGACTAGACTCTTGTATATCATTATTAAATGTTAATAAGGAGATATGTCTGTGCGCAAGTTTTGTTTATCTTGTTCATGTCTTTATCTTGTTGTTATTTCATTTACTTCACCCATATTGGCACAGAATTTCGTATTTGATGATGAGGAATCGTTGTTGTTCCAGGATATACCATCGGTGTATTCAGCTTCCAAATATGATCAGAAACTGACAGAAGCCCCTTCCTGGGTAAGCATCATCACTGCCCGTGAAATTCAAAAATTCGGCTATCGCACGATGGCTGATGTCCTCAATAGTTTGCCTGGCTTCTACATTAATTATGATCGCAATTATAGTTATATTGACGTGCGCGGTTTTGGGATTCCAGGTGATTATAACTCCCGTGTCTTAATGCTTATCGACGGACATCGCGTAAATGATAATGTTTATGATGGCCTGTATATTGATCTTGGTTTTTTGCTTGATCTCGATCTGATCGATCGTGTTGAAGTGGTTCGTGGACCGAGTTCATCACTTTATGGTACCAGTGCTTTTTTTGCTGTCATTAATGTTATAACTCAAAAAGGGCGTGATTTAAGTGGTCCAGTAATCTCGGTATCTGCAGGCGACCTGGGTACACATTCTCTACGACTAAGTTACGGTGAGCGTTTTAGTAATGGTGCAGAAATAGTGTTGTCAGGTAGTACATACAGAAGTGATGGTCAAACCTTATTGTATTATGTTGAATATGATGACCCGGCTACTAACAATGGTATTGCCGAAAATGTCGATGATGAGAAGGCCGATAGCCTGTTTGCTAAATATTCCATTGGTGACTGGACTATTACTACGGCAATGAACGAGCGTAACAAGAAAATACCCACAGGTGCGTTTGATACCGTATTTAATGATCCACGCAATTTTACCGAAGATAGTCACGATTATATTGATGTGAAATATCACCTAAGTACGGAACAGTCAGGAGATTTTGTAGGCCGACTATTTTACGACCGTTATATCTATTATGGAGATTATGTCCTGGACTATGGTGATATTATCACTCCAGACATTGTAGTGAATACTGATGAGGCCTATGGCTACTGGTGGGGGGGGGATGGTCAGTGGGTCCGCGTATTCAATAATCATAAATTGATAGTTGGTATGGAGTATCAGAAAAACACACGACAGGATCAGAGCAATTATGATATTTATGGTATCTATCTGGACAATCACAATAATAGTCAGCGTTGGGGTATCTATTTACAGGATGAGTACAGCTTAAACAAGCAGTGGGGTATTCATCTGGGTTTTCGCCATGACAAGTTTGATAATGGGGACAATTTAACGAGTCCACGTCTGGCTGTTTTATACCATCCATCAAATACCAGTACTGCAAAACTGATTTATGGAACAGCGTTTCGAGCACCTAACGTGTATGAGCTTTTCTATAATGATGGCAGTACATGGATGGCTAGTCTGAATCTGGAACAGGAAACTATTGAAACGATGGAGCTGGTTTATGAGCAGACAGTTAATTCCCGTTTGCGCTGGATTGCTTCTGTTTATCATAACCACATTAAAGATTTGATAGCGCTACAAACTGATCCCGGTCCGGATAATGTTCCCGATACGGCAGATGATTTTTTCATCTTTGATAATAGTAGCAGAGCTATAACTAATGGTGTGGATATAGAAATAAACAGTCAGTTCAGGAATGATTTTTATGTTAGCTTTTCTGTCTCTTCACAGCGAACAGAAGATTATACAACTGGAGAATTGTTGGTAAATTCTCCTCAGAAGTTGGTGAAGCTTAATCTCAGTCAATATTTTTTTGACAAGCAGCTGACTGCTGCTATGGATTTTCAGTATCAGGATAGCCGGAAGACTATTGCTGGAAATGAAACTGATAGTTTTTTTCTGGCTAATTTTACTCTGAGTCTCTATGAATGGGCTAAAGGACTGACATTATCAGCTAGTATTTATAACTTGTTGGATGAACGGTATGCTTTTCCTGGTTCTGAAGAACATTTACAGGATGCTATTGAACAGGATGGACGTCTCTACCGGCTAAAGCTGGATTATCGTTTTTAAAGCAGACTTCTATGATGTGGCTAATCAATAGAATAAAGATTGATCTTCGCCATCTGCTTCGGGTGGTCGCATTGTTTGTTTTGCAGCCAGTAATTGTGAATGCCAGTGATATTAGTGTTATCTCAAGTCATGAAACGGAACGTTATCAGCAGGTCATATCATCATTTAATGATTATATGAAGCAACTAAATTCAGAGGTGTTGATTGAACAGGTTTCATTTCATGTTAATGAATCTGACAAGATTTGGTTGCAGAAAGAATTGATCTCTAGGTCAGATATTATTTTCTCACTAGGGACACAGGCAACTCGTCTAGTGCTAGAGAATAATGTGAATACACCGGTCGTTATAGCTATGGTGCTCTCAGAAAAAATATTTTCTCAGCGTGAACATGTTAGTGGTGTTATTTTAAAAATTCCAGTTGCACAGCAATTAGCCTGGCTTAAACGTTTGTTACCGGATGCGCGCAGAATAGCTGTGCTTTATGATCCAGAGGAGAATGCTTTGTGGATAGAACAGGCGAAACGTGAAGCTGAACGAGTTAATCTTGAGATTGTTGCCGTGGAAATTGATCATCCATCAAGACTGACTATGGCTTTGGAAAGCATTTCGCGTAAAGCAGATGTGTTGCTTGCGATTCCTGATAAGAAAGTATATTCCTCAAAAACCTCAAAGACAATTATGCTCACAGCATTTCGTAATCGAATACCTCTGGTGGGCTTGTCACGGACCTGGGTTAAAGCCGGTGCGCTTTATGCGTTAGAAGCGAATTATAGTGCTGTGGGCAAACAGTGTGCAGAACAGGCCTATCAGATACTACAGGGCAAGAGCCAGAATGATAACCGCTATGTATATCCAGAGCAGCTGGATTTGATTATTAACCTAAAAACGGCCAGGCATTTGTTCCTGGATATTGAACCAGAACTGGTGGAACAAGCCAGTACCGTCTTCAGGTAAATGATATGAATATGCCACGATACCTGAGTCTGACAACTAAAATCAATTTACTTGCGACAAGCTTGATTGTATTAACGGCTGTATTTATTGCTCTGTTTCTGGCGCGATATCAAATTGATCAGAGTCGTCAGAATTTGATTCATCATGGTGAAATAATTTCGGGTATTGCAGCAGAGCAGAGTGTCTTTGGAGCTTATGCTCAGGATGCTAGTGTACTTAACACAGAACTTTCACACTTTGTTGATCAGGATGTTGTATACATTGCGGTGTATGATTTTTCTGAAAATATCATTTATGAAAAGTCCTTGTTGTCGAATATTTATATTCCTGATTTTCCACCGAATATTGAAAAACAGCAGGATTTGTTTTGGAGTTCCTTTACTGATAGGAATGAAGACGTAAATCAATATTTCATTGATTTTATACATCCTATCACGAGTCAGGAGTCTGAGGATGTCGATGATTTTGTTATCAATAAAATCGACACTTCATGGCGTATAGAAACCATTGGCTATGTTCGCTTGATTTTTTCTGAGGCTCGAATGCGAGATGAGGCCCGTAATGCCATTTTGTTGATAACTGTTATCACGTCGCTTGTTGCTTTGTTAGGTATTGGTTTGTCAGTATTGTTGAGCCGGCGCATTACTGCGCCTCTGGCATCTTTGGTACAGGGTACACGTGCCGTTGGAGAAGGTCGGTTCACTGAGCATATACAGGTTGATACACGAGATGAACTGAGTGATTTGGCACAAAGTTTCAATCAAATGTTGAATCGCTTGCAGGAGTATAAAAATGAAGTAACCAAACATTGGCAGGGTCTGGAACAACGTGTCGAAGAGCGAACAAGTGATCTGGAAAAAGCGATGCATGCAGCTGAAGCGGCTAATCGTGCCAAGTCTGAATTTTTGGCTACCATGAGTCATGAAATTCGAACACCCATGAACGGTGTTCTGGGCATGATTGATCTGTTGCTGGAAACACCATTAGACCCAAAACAACAACATTTTGCGGAAGCGGTACAAAACTCTGGTCAAATACTGTTGGGTCTTATTAACGAGATACTGGATTTTTCCAAAATAGAAGAAGGCTTTTTAGAACTGGAGAATATTGACTTTAATGTGGGTGAAGTTTTACAAGGCGTATTTAGTTTACTGGCTCCTAAAGCAACCGCAAAAGGACTACAGTTTACTTTGCAACTGCCTGAATGCCAGAGTCTGAATGTGTGCGGTGATCCGATTCGCATACGCCAGGTGCTTATTAATCTACTTGGGAATGCAATCAAATTCACCAATGTTGGCGAAATAAAATTGTGTCTGTATGTGACCGGACAAACCAGTGATCAACTCTGGTTGAATTTTGAGGTAAGTGATACCGGTATCGGTATTGAGCCTGAGTTACAGGAACATGTGTTTGATGCATTTCAGCAGGCTGATGGAACTACCACTCGTAATTATGGCGGAACTGGTTTGGGATTAGCTATTAGCAGGAGGATTCTCAAGCTAATGGGGAGTAGTATTGCACTGGCCAGTGTGAAAGGCGAAGGATCAAGCTTTAGTTTTAATTTACGATTACCTCGTTCTCAAAAACTGGATATGGATGTACATGACAAAGCGCTTGCCATAAAAGACGTGCAGGTATTGCTCATCAGTGGTGACCAGGATGAACATATGCTGCAGCAACAGCTTGAACAGTGGGAGTTGCAGATTACGGTGGTAGATGATCTGGATCAGGCGAGTAATGAGCTGGTTTGTAATGATTCATCCAAACGTTTTTATGAGGTAGTAGTATTTGATCAGTCTTCAATATCATTTGATGTGCGGCAACTAGCTGAGTACTGTCGCGATCATGGACATGACGATTTACCTCCATTGTTATTGATTACCTCAGAAACAGAAACATCTGTACCTGTTGAACTAATGTGGAAACAGACGACATCATTGTATCGACCAGTCTTACAGAATCAGTTGTTGGAACAGTTATTAAATATTCTACAAAAGAATACACTACAGAATGTGCTAGTCACTCAGCCATCACCCGGTAAACAGCACTCGGCCAGAATTCTTCTGGTTGAAGACAATACAATCAATCAGGAAGTAATTCTCAATACACTGACTCAGTTGGGATATCGTGCGGAGATAGCATCCAATGGCCAGGAAGCTCTTGCGCAGCTGGAACACGCAACTTATGACCTTATTTTAATGGATTGTAATATGCCAGTGATGGATGGTTATGAGGTAACACGACTAATCCGTAATCATGAACAACACTCATCCAAGCATACTCCAATCGTTGCATTAACAGCTAATGCATTGGTCGGTGACAGGGAGAAGTGTCTAGCATCAGGTATGGATGATTATTTGAGTAAACCATTTAAAATTGATCGACTGAAGCAGGTTCTGGAAAATCTGTTACCGGCGGAAGAAAATGAACAGGAATCATATAGCGACTATTCACCGCCGGCAGATCCCAGGCCCGATCTAAAGTCTACGGAAGATCTTAAACTCTTGATCGTTGATGACAATGAATTAATGAGAGAGTTGCTGATGGATATGCTCGGTATGTACAACTGTGTAATTGATACTGCAGCTTCTGGCCAGGAGGCGTTAGAGAAAGTGAAGAGTAATCAGTATGAGATGTTACTCATGGATTGTCATATGCCAGATATGGATGGTTTTGAAACCACTCGTATGATTCGTCTGTATGAAGATGAAAGTTCACTAGAGCCGACGCCTATTATCGCAGTTACCGGTGATGCCACCATTGAAGATGAAGCAGCCTGTCTGGCTTCTGGTATGGATGGTTTTCTAAGTAAGCCCTTTGCCATCAAGCAACTGGAAGACATACTTGAACACTGGTTTGCAGGGCGTTTACACAAACACTGAGCTTAAGTTTGTCTTTTTGATGGTACGGTGGTCGTAATATTTGGATATTTCGCAATAATTCTCGACATTTATATTTCATCCAGTCTCACACGATTTAATCTTTTCATCATACTTTGGGGTAGTTCTGATTTATAACTGGACAATGGGTCATTTATGGCGTTATATTTTACTAACTCATTGGTCAGTTAATATTTATAAAGCTTATGATTCTATGTAAACGCAGCTCTGAAGAGTCGTGCCGCTGGCGCCGACGAAAAGAAGCGCGACCCGAAGAAATCCTTGATGCCGCACTCAATCTGTTTGCTGAAAAGGGTTTTGCGGCAACACGAATGACGGATGTAGCCAAACAGGCTGGTATTTCCAAAGGGACTCTGTACTTGTATTTCGACAGTAAGGAAATGCTGCTGCGTTCTGTGGTGCAGGAGTTCCTGACCCCACAGATTGAGCGTGTGGAGGAAAAAGTCAAACAGCATTCCGGTCCAGCGGAAGAACTGCTAGCTGAATTGATTCAGGGATGGTGGCAGAGTGTGGGTGAAACCCATTTATCGGCGATTCCCAAGCTGATTATTGCTGAGTCCGGTAATTTCCCGGAGTTAGCAGAGTTTTTTGTTCAGAATGTTGTCAAACGTGCGCGCAAACTGTTTCAGCAAGTAATTCAAATGGGTATGGATAATGGGGAATTTATTCAGCAGGATTCTGTTGCAGTTGCGCGTCTGGTGATAGCACCGTTGGTGCAAACAGTCATCTGGCAGCATTCACTTAAACCCTTTGATGATGATATCAATGCCCGGGATGTTATTGATTTGCATATTCAATTCATTCTTCGTGCCCTCAGGAAATAAACTTGTGAAAATGAAAAAATTAATAACAACAGCTTTGGTGTCTTGCTCACTGCTCTGGTGTTTTGGCGTTGCTCATGCAGAGCGTCTTTCACTGGAGCAGGTTATCCAGAAAGTAGTCGATCATTACCCATCGATTAAAACAGCGGCCATGCAACTGGAGCAGGCACGTCAGGAGAATAAACGGATTGAAAGTCAGTTGGGATGGCAGTTGAGTGCCCAGGCCGGTGTCAGACATGAACTGTCACTGATTGGCTCACCGGTTGATACGCTCCAGCTTGGGGGTGGTCTCAGTCGTTTGCTGGAATCCGGTGACAGCATGAGTCTGAACGCCGCTGTGGCCCATGATGATGCCGATACTGCTTTTGCTACTTTGCCTAATCCTTCAACCAGTACCAGTATTGATTTTAATTATCGTATGCCGTTACAGAAAGGGAAGGACAATCCGGCTATCAGTCAGGGACTGATTAGTGCACAGGCCGGTGTCCAGTTGAGTGAGTCACAGTACCTGGCTTTATATGATCAGCTCGCAGCACAGGTGGTGGATTTATTTTATGCGGCCGCTAATACAAAGGCACGTATAGACAATAGTCAACAGGCGATTAAACGCACCCTGCGGTTACAGTCCTATATCAAAAGTCGAGCTGACCTTGGTGTATCAGAAGAAAAAGACCTGTTACAGGTGAGGGCTCAGTTGAAGGCGCAGCAGGCAGAGCAGCAGGCGTTAAAAATCAACTGGCAGCAACAACAGGTTTCTATTAACCGCTTAACCGGTTTACCCTGGGACCAGGGTTTTGTCCCGGTGCTTGCTAAACCGGAAATTGGTACAAACTATATTTTTGATGAACTATTTTCTGAGTCAAAACAATACAGTCCAGAATTGAAAACTATCCGGGCACGGCTACAACTGGCGGAGAGTCAAATACAGTTGCAGCGCGATAACCGAAAAGATCAGCTTGATCTGGTGATGTTTCTTGGCGATCGAGATCTTCGGGGTGATATCACCACAGGTAACTACAGTGAAAATGAGCTGGTAGGGGGCGTGAGTATCGAGTTTGGCCGGAGTCTGGATTTGAGTGGCCGTGATGCCGAGTTATATCAGGCTCAGCTGGAACGGGGGATTGCATTGCAGGATCGCGTCCAGGTCTTTGAGAACCTGCATTATAACCTGGCCAGTATCTTGACCCAGATCAGCAGTGGTGAGCAGGCACTAAAAGCGTATCGGCAAAGTATGAAAGCGGAGCAGGCAAAACTAAAGGAAGCAGAGCATCGCTATCGTGACGGCCGTACCGATACCGATCAGCTGATTCAATTTGAGAATCAGCTAGCCGCTGTTGAACTGGCAGTAGCCTTGCAGCAACTTGAACTGGCTCGCCTGCAGCATGCACTCGGTCTTGTGACCGGGCGTTTGTGGTCGAATATACAATTACCTCAATTCGATACCTTTGTATCTGAAGGACAATGATCATGACTCGAATGATTAAGTTTCTAGTTGAGCGTGCCCTGGTCGTTAACCTGGTATCTATTTTTCTGTTGGCTCTTGGTCTGGTTGCCGCTGTATTGCTGATGCGCATTGAGGCCTTCCCCAATGTGAATCTGGATAAAATTCAAATCGATGTCAGCTACCCTGGTGCCTCACCTCGCGAAGTTGAGCAACTCATCATTACTCCGATTGAGCAGGAGTTACGCGCGCTCAACGGTATCGATACCATGATCTCGACATCTTTTCCCGGATCGGGCCGTATCTTGATGGAAGTCGACCCGGATTCGGCTAATCGTACGCGTTTGTCCAGTGAAATTTCTCTGGCTGTGGACCGTGCTAAATTACCTAATGATCTGCCGTTTGAACCCTTTGTTACTGAAATCGATGGTACGGTATTTCCGGTTATTCGTGTAGCCGTGTCAGCACCACTGAATGACCTGGATTTGAAGCGTCTGGGTGATGATATCAAGGAAGATTTCCTTAATGTTCGCGGTGTGGCTCGTGCCCAGATTTTGGCAGAACGTAAAGCTGAAATTCGCATAGTCGCAGATCCTGCGAAAATGGATAAGTATCGGGTATCGGTAGCGGATATGGCCAATGCTATCAATGGTTGGAATATGAATGCGCCCGGTGGCGATGTTGATACCCGGGAAGGACAGAAGACTGTTCGCATCGTGGGTGAATTCACCAGTGCTGAAGATGCCGCTAATCTGGTGTTGCGCGCCAATGAACGAGGTGATGTGGTCAAACTGGGCGATGTAGCCAGGATAACTGAATCACTGGTAAAACCCCAGAGTTTGAATGATGTTTCTGGTCAGCCGGCGCTGTCATTTTTAATTCTGAAGAAATCTGATGCGGACATCATTGATACAGTGGATGCCCTGAAAAACTATCTGGCGACTGTTCCGGCTAAATACGGTGAACATGTAGCTGTAGAAACATTTCAGGATTTCTCTCGCTTTGCCCGGGTTCGTCTTGGTGTACTAACCAATAACGGTATTGTCGGTCTGGTACTGGTATTTATTACCCTGTTATTGTTTCTGCGATTCTCGGTGGCGATGACTACGACCTGGGGTTTGCCTATTATTTTCATGACTGGAATTTTTGCGCTTTATTCACTGGGTGCAACGCTTAATCTGGTTTCTATGATGGGCTTTATCATGGTGCTGGGGATGCTGGTGGATGATGCCATCATTATCGGAGAAAATATCACCTGGCATATGGAACAGGGTATGAAGCCGAATCAGGCGGCAGTAACCGGTGCTGTTGAATTAATAGGGCCGGTAACCACGACAATTCTGACCACCATTGCGGCCTTCATGCCGATGATGTTCATGAGTGGCATTATTGGTAAGTTTATAATTGCTATACCTACCGTCGTCATATTGATGTTGATTTTCTCCTGGCTGGAGTCATTCCTGATTCTACCCAGTCATGTCGCTCATGTGACTAATCCGAACAAACATCCTCCAGAACGACGATGGATTGCTGCTATTGAGAATACTTATGGCTGGGTGCTCGGTAAGGCGCTCAAGTTTCGCTGGCTCACAGTGATCTTTTCATTTGTCATGTTGTTTGGTGCTTTTGCCCTGGCCAAGTCCACTATGTCATTTGTGCTGTTCCCACCGGAAGGTGTTGATGAATTCATTGTCCGTGTTGAAGCCCCTCCGGGTACTAGTCTGAATGCGATGCGTCAGCACCTGCGTGATGTGGATGCTGAAATGCGTCGCCATATTAATGCGGAATATCTCGATGCGACTGTGGCAAAGAGTGGGGAGTTATCCGTTGACGAAGGTGACCCGCTAACACAGCGAGGCAGTCGTTATGGTCAGATTCGAGCTTTGTATAGCCCTGCAGCTGTCCGTCCAGGTCATAATGTGTTGAATGATGTGGCGGTGATGCGAAAACTGTTACCCGAGCAGTTTCCAGAGTTTTCAATTACGGTGATGGAAATCAAACCTGGACCACCGGTTGGTCGTGCACTGGAAGCCAATATTTCCAGTTTTGATTCAGCTTATAGTGAACAGGCTGCGCTGAAACTGATGGCATTTCTGGAAACCATTCCGGGTATTACCACAATCGATAGTGGTATGAAAAAAGGTGACGATGAAATTCACGTGAAAGTCGATCGTGAACTGGCCACCTATGCGGGTATCGATCTGGCGACAGTATCGCAAAGCGTTCGAGCTGCCACTGATGGATTGGTCGTGTCGAATATCCGTAAGGGTACAGAAGAAATCGATGTCACCATTCGTTTCGAGGAAGACGGTTATCGAGAAATCGAACGCCTGAAAGAATTACTGATTCCGAATAAACGGGGTGCTCTGGTGCCTCTATACAAGATTGCGCGTTTTGAAGAGTATCCGGGCTTTACTACGATTCGTCATGATGAAGGCATACGCATAGTCAATGTGATCGCCGATGTTGATGTCAAGGTACTGTCTAGTGCTGGACTGAATTCAATGGTGAGAGATAAACAGGCACAATGGTTGAGCGGTGAGCTGGCCGATAAAGTCACAGTCAGCTACGGTGGCGAAGAAGAAAAAAATAAGGAATCGTTTCTCAGTCTGGTGGTGGCTTTTGGCTTTGCATTGATCGCGATTTTCTTTATTCTGGCTATCCAGTTTAATAATCTGACTTACCCGATCATAGTGATGCTGGCCATACCTTTTGGGGCTTTTGGCATCATTGTGAGTTTTTATGTTCATGACCTGGTCTGGAAGCCATTACCGCTATCATTTTTCTCCAGTCTGGGCATGGTCGCGCTGACCGGTGTGGTGGTGAATAGCTCATTAATTCTGCTGGTGTTTATTCAGCGTGCTCGACAAGAGGGTATGGATATTATCGATGCTATAACACTGGCCGGTCGGCGGCGTTTACGTGCGGTATTGTTAACGGCGACCACCACCGTGGTGGGATTATTGCCAACGGCTTACGGCTGGGGTGGCATGGACGGTTTTGTCTCGCCGATGGCGCTGGCACTGTCATGGGGCCTGATGTTTGCTACCGCGGTGACTCTGATCACTATACCGGCGACCCTGGCAGTGGGACATGATGTGGCGAACTTTGGACACAATATTTGGAGACGAATCAGACACAAGGGCTAGGTGGATTATGCATGGATAGTAGCCACTCAAGTCTATGAGGCTTGCGATCTGAGCGTGTACAATAATGATATGGTGAACAAATCGACAAAACATACCGGGCCCAAGCATCAGGGTGGAGATCAAACTTCACCGTATCCGGTCAGCCGTTTGGCACCTCAGGTGGAGCTGGTGGATCTAGCTAAGCAGATTGATACAGCTGATGCCATGATCAATACCCGGGTCAGTGCCAAGCTGAAACTGATCGTCGATCAGATCAAAACACTGCAGCAGGAAGCTCGCCAGGCTCTGGAGGAAGCCAGACAGGACCAGGAGCTGCATCGTGCTGAGTGCCAGTTCAAGCGTATACCGGGCAAGATTTATCATCTCTATGTCAGAGCCGATGGTCGTCGCTATTTTTCCATGTTGTCACCCGATGACTGGTACGGCGGTCCACCTCATCAGTATCTGAATTCTTATCGACTGGAAAATGACATGTCCTGGCTGCCCGTCGATCAAATTCAGCAACAAAAAAGTACGGATCGGAATGTCGATGAGATGCGTGAACTGGTCAATCAGTTGCTGCTTGAGAAGGGCTTATAGACGATCTGTCTTAACAAATACTTTCAGGCCCAGGCATAGAGCCTGTTAGTGGGCCTGAAAGCAAAACTTGTCATTACCAAAAAAATCTTTGATTAACGATTAGCCGCGATGGATGTTATCACCTGACTTAATGCATGATCGAAAATTGAATGATCAGCAATCAGTCGTGACTGCTTGTTTGATAATTCACGGGTAAATTCTTCGGCATCTTTTTCAAGTACTTTAACACCTAGTCGATCAACAAATATCAATCGTGCATCTTCCTGGATGATGACTGATAATTTCAGACGTCTGACAGGGCGTCCGTCTTCAGTGAAAATTTCAAACCAGGTATTGGGTTTGGCTTCAATAGGCAGGCGGTCAATTTTTTTCTTCGCCAGCTGAATTTGCTGCTCCATGGGAGTAGGGCCATCGTTGTCTGAATTTTCTACAGACATATTTTTTAGTGTTTCAGCCTTGTTGGCCTTATTACTGTGATTGGCCTGATAATACTCGGATTCTTTCAGTGTTTTTTCATAAATCCGTTTCAGGTTATTAATCGCCATGAACACTTTTTCTTTGTTCTGGTTAGTTTCACTCAGCATATGGGTAATGCTACTAACCACTTCCATGTGGATGGCATTCAGTGACCGCCATTTGTGTTCACTGGTAATGGGTTTCAGGGTTTCAATGAGCAGACGCAGGACGTTAGTTGCTTCTTTCCATTGAATGCTGTCCTTACCATGGCGAATATAGCGGTGGAACATCAATGTCGACCAGTGATTAAGGATCAGTGGTTGAATTGGTTTTGGAATCCGGGTTTTCATGGTATGAAACTGAAGTTCGGTCAATACGATCTGGCGGGCATGTTCCTGAATGATTTTCTGGCGTGTCTGTTTTTCGTTCTGTTTCTGCTTCTTGTTTTCGATTTCAATGAGTCGATTCAGTGAATTCAAGGCAGTACAGAAACTGATGGTATTCTGATCAAAGCTGAGGATCAGCTGCCCGATGATCAGGTCCATGGTTTGATAGACCGTGTTGTCTTTGTTCTCGATACCGATACCAATATGCGCAATGGTATCTAATACATTTCGCGCAGGATGTTTGTGATCATAGAAGAAGTTAGTGTCCAGCATTGACGTTTTGATGACTGGAATTTGCAGACGCAATAACAGGGTTTTGACTGCATCGGAGATATTGTGGTTGCGTAGAAAAGCGCCAAAAATCATTTCGACAAAGTCGATAGTGCGTCCATCGATCTGGTTCATGTTTCTGGGTATGGTCGTTTTGTTGAGCTTGGCCATACTGTTGAGCAATGCGGATTTAAAATCATCCGTATTGATATTTACTTTTTGTCCGGGAATGTATTCAGCTTTAAAGGTCTGCTGTAACTGTGACAGAGCCTTGAGAATATCCTGACGATTAAAATATTGTTTGCGACCCCTGGATTTCAGGTCCTGTACCGGACTAGTGTCATTCTCAGAGCTATTGCTGATGAAATCCTTAATGACCCTTGAGGTATATTCACGATCAATCGTTATCTCAGTCGTAT
>JBFFSQ010000061.1:0-14366 GCA_041572275.1 Gammaproteobacteria bacterium | reverse complement strand
TGAAATCATGGTGCCACAGGTATGTACTAGCAAAGAACTCCAGCGAGTTAAAGTCTATGTCGATAGCATCCATAAAGCAGTCGAAGCCCAGTACGGCGTCAAAGTGAATTACAAGTTTGGCTCCATGCTGGAAGTCGTTCGAGCCTGCATGCGAGCTGAGTATCTGGCTGAAGAAGCCGAGTTCTTCTCCTTTGGCACTAATGATTTATCCCAGGCCACCTTTTCCTTCTCCCGTGAAGATGCCGAAAATAAGTTCCTGCCCATGTATAACGAGAGCGGCATCTTACAGGACAATCCATTTGAGGTACTCGATGAGAAAGGCGTTGGTAAATTAATGGAACTGGCCGTTGAATGGGGCCGAAAAACACGACCGGATATGAAATTCGGTATTTGTGGTGAACACGGCGGCCACCCAAAATCCATTCAATTCTGTCACAACATTGGCCTGACCTATGTCTCCTGTTCCGGTCCCCGCGTACCGACAGCTCGACTGGCCGCAGCGCATGCTGCCCTCAAGGCAAGCAGATCATAAAACCGTAAATAGCTCCGGCTGAACGACCTTGATCTAGAGCTGCCTGACAGGCTGATGTTTGTATTTAATTCTGTCAGAAAATCAGTACAACCTGAACTATCCTTAATATATGCACATCACTCAGTGATACATATTTTCTGACGCATGCTTGATTAGAAACTAACAATATACCAATGCAGCTCATGAAGCCTATGACACCTGAAATACCTCTTGAAAGAACCAGGTTGATTCGTTCAATAACTGCACTAAAAAAACGGTTTTTCAGATTATTACCCGTTTACTTATGTTGTATATGCGCTGTCCTGGCCAATACTCAAAGCACATATGCTGATGAAATTGTAATAGGGGTGCTGGCACCCGCGGGTGAAGCCAAAGCAATCAAGATGTGGCAACCCACTATTGATTATTTACAGCAGGAAATCCCACAACACTCTTTCAAAGTTTTACCTGCCACAAAACCCCAACTCTCTGAATATGTTGCCAGACAGGAGATCGACTTCTTTCTAACCAATACAGGCCATTATGTCGAGCTTGAGGCAACCTATGGTGCCACACGTATATTAACCCTCAAACGGATTTGGCAAGGGCAAACCTATAGCCAATGGGGAAGTACCATAGTTGTCCGTGCAGACAATAACGATATCTATGATATCGCCGATTTAAAGGGTAAACGTATTGCCGCAGTTTACAAAGGTGCCTTTGCCGGGTTTCAGGTCGCGTTCCGTGAGCTGGTCAAGGCAGGCGTACTCAAGCATAAAGATCACGACAAAATAATCTTCACAGGCTTGCCCCACAGTAGCCCATTGCATGCAGTCTATGACAGAACAGTGGATGCAGGCTCTATACCTACAGGTGTTCTGGAAGAAGCCATTGCTTCCGGCCGATATAAAAATGACACTTTCAGAGTTATTAATCGCAAATCCTATGAACACTTCCCATTCCAGGTCAGCACCCAGCTATATCCACTCTGGCCGCTAGCCAAAACACGATATGCATCCGAGCCACTGGCTGAAAAAATAGTCTCTGCACTACTACGAATTCCTGCTGATCACAAAGCCCTGAAAGCTGGCAGAATTTCTGGCTGGACAGTGCCACTGGATTATTCAGACATTCATGATCTAATGCGTGAAATCAAAGTTGGACCTTATAAAAACTATGGCAACATCACCCTTCAGCAGTTTATCCAGCACTACTGGCAATGGCTATTACTGGCTGTTGCGCTTTTTTGTTTCGCCATACTGATCATACTTTATGTAACTAAATTAAATACCCAGCTCCAGGATGCTCGAGACAACCTGGAACTAAAAGTTGATAAACGAACTCAAGACCTGGCGCAAGTCAACCGACAGCTGCTTAAAGAAATTCAAGCTCATGAGCAATTGCAACAGGATCTCATCAACACTAGAGACAGCCTGTCCAAGGCCCAGGAAATATCACATCTGGGCAACTGGCGATGGGACATTCAGAACCAGACCTTAAGCTGGTCAGATGAGATATATCGTATTTTTGGCTTACCCATAAATAGCATTGAAACTACATATGAAAACTTTTTGAAATTTGTACACCCGGATGACCGCAACGCACTTCAACAGGCCGTTCAGGACTCAATCAACGACCCTGATATCCCTTATTCATTTGAGCATCGTATCATTCACAATGACAAAACTGAACGCTACGTACATGAACAAGGCGAAGTCATCTGGAGCGCAGATGGTCAGCCATTAGAAATGCTAGGCACCGTACAGGATATAACTCAGCGTAAAATGATTGAGCTACAGCTGGAACAGGCTGCAGAAGACGAAGAATTATTAGGACTGTTGTTGCAGCTTTCACTACGCCTGATGCCACTATCCGATTATCTCAATGCAATACTGAAATTACTGACAGACAATTTGTTCTGGCTTCAGACAATAAAAAAATCCTGCATCTTCCTCACTCAAAATAAAGACAATCAAACGACACTAAAACTTGCAGCTGAAATCAACCTTTCAAAACAACGTAAAGAAGAATGCGCGACCGTCCCCCTTGGAAAATGTCTGTGTGGCCAGGCTGCTGAAACCCGCACCATTATTTTTTCATCTGAAGTAGATGAAAAACATGAAATACTACCTACCAATAACGACCCACATGGCCATTATTGCGTCCCTATTGAAAAGGAAGAAACACTACTTGGTGTACTCATGATACAACTTCCAGATGGACATCGATCAAACACCCATGAATTTTTGTTTCTTAAGCGTATTGCTGATGTATTGAGCATGGGCATATCCCGTCATCAGGCAGAAGATGAAATTGAGTACTATGCCTATCATGATACACTAACCAATCTCCCTAATCGGCGACTGTTACAGGACCGACTGGAACAGGAAGTTAATCAGGCCGAACGTACTGGTGATTTTGGCGCAGTAATCTATATAGATCTGGACAATTTCAAAAACCTGAATGATTCACTGGGCCATCCCACAGGTGATAAACTATTATTACAAGTTTCCGAGCGTCTACTAGAGCATTTACGTCGAGATGACACCATTTCAAGACTCGGTGGCGACGAATTCGTTATTGTTTTACCATCACTGGCACGCACTATCGACTCTGCAGCAAATGCAGCAGGTGATATTTCAGAAAAAATCCGACTCCTTTTACGTGAACCTTATCTACTTGAAGGCCATGAATATCATGCCAGTGCAAGTCTCGGCATCACCCTGTTCCCCAAGAGCCAGGAAAACATTGATGACCTGTTAAAACAGGCAGACTCAGCACTTTATGAGGCAAAAAAGAGTGGTCGAGACACTGTCTATTTTTATCAACGCTCCATGCAGGATGCAGCCACCAAACGTTTATCGCTCGAGCGTGATATTCGCTCTGGTATTATTGAAAATGAGTTTGTACTCTATTATCAACCCCAGATGAATTCTGCAGGTGAACTTACCGGCGCCGAAGCCCTGGTGCGATGGCAGCATCCTACACGTGGTTTTATTTCACCTGTCGAATTTATTCCAGTTGCAGAAGAAAGTGGCTTAATACTACCGCTAGGAAAACAAATCCTGAACCTGGCCTGTGACTTTTTGACGGACATCCATAAGCGAAAAATTCCTGACAGCTTTGAGTCATTATCCATAAACATCAGCCCCAAACAATTTAAACAACCAGATTTTGTCGCCACCATCAAAGAAAGCATTGACATCTATAAAATAGACACACGCCAGCTCATGCTTGAAATCACAGAAGGGGTACTGGTAGACAACATTGACGATGTTGCAGACAAAATGAGAGCCCTAAATGAATTATCAATTCGATTTTCTATCGACGATTTCGGCACTGGCTATTCATCGATGACCTACCTGAAAAACCTGCCCTTAGGAGAACTTAAAATTGATCAGTCATTTGTGCGGGATGCACCGGAAAACACCAGTGATGTAGCCATTATTGAAGCCATCACTTCCATGTCAAAGCATTTTGGTATACGTGTTGTTGCCGAAGGCGTTGAAACTGAAACTCAACTGGCTTTTCTAAAATCGACAGGCTGCCAACATTTTCAGGGTTTTTATTTCGATAAACCCTTGAGTGCTGACGAATTTAAATCCAAATACTTATAAATCCCCATTATCATCACATTCAAACTCTCCAAGCCAATTATTTTAAAACCACTTGTGACACACGGTATCAACCAGCAATTTTAAACACATATTAATAATATACCTAAAATATAAACTAACATGAGATAACAATCTTAATCATGGGCACCTTCTTTATACATAACCGTTCACCCAATCAAATAAGATAATCATATATAAACCATACCCTATATAATTTATGGCAAATACCTGCTTTAGCACTATTTACCATCTAACAAACCGCGTATTCTCTTTAATAAAGCAAGTGCCTGATACGGCTTGTGAATCAGTTCAGCATGCAGACTCTCGTCTACCATACCAACATGACGATCATCAGCAAAACCACTCGCCAACTGAATCTTTATACCAGGGTATTTTTTCTGCACCACGGCAGCCAACTGATAGCCATCCATCTCGGGCATAATCACATCAGATAACAACAAATCAATGGGCTGATTTTCAAGCTCTTCCAATGCCTGCTTAGCATTTTCCACACAAACAACATGATAGCCCTGTCGTTCTAGTACTTCACGGGTTAAATTGAGCAATGCTGGCTCGTCATCTACCACCAGAATATTTTCATCTCCGCTAAAATCCGGTGCGACATTATCATTTTCCAAATCAACACCGCTTTCGGTTTGCTGATATCGTGGAAAATAAAGCACCATTCGTGTGCCGTGACCAGACTCGGAATATACTTTAATTGCACCGCCACTTCTTTCTACAAAACCATATACCTGACTCAATCCTAAGCCAGTCCCTTTATCCCCCTTAGTACTAAAAAAAGGTTCAAATATATGATCCTTTGTCACCTCATCCATACCACTGCCGGTATCATTAAAGCACAGCTGCACATAATTACCCGGCTGCATCTGAAACTGTCGAACATCTACCTCTTTAAAAATGACATTGCGTGTTTGAATTGTTAACTGACCATTGCCCTCAATTGCATGCATAGCATTGATGCTTAAATTTACAATAGCGTCTTCCAGGTCGCCGCTATCTAAATAGACCGGCCACAAATCATCAGCAAGATCAAAAACCAGACTGATGCGTGCAGTCAAGGTCTTCTCCAACATATGCTGCTTATCGAGCAACAATAAATTAATATCCACAAGCTCCGCATCAGAAACTTTCTTTCGGGAGAAAGCCAATAATTTCGCCGTCAGCTTGACGCCTCTTTCACCTGCCTGATGGATTTCATTAAGATATTTTGATAATTTAGGCTGGTCACCAATCTGATTTTCCAGCAATTCAGCATAACCCAGAATGACTCCTAACATATTATTAAAATCATGTGCAATGCCGCCAGTCAGCTTACCTAATGCATCCATTTTTTGAGTACGTCGCAAGGCTTCTTCCATAGCGACCTGATCGGTAACATCCTGCACTGTTCCAGTTGAACGCAGTGGGTTACCCTGCTCATCATAAAATGTCTTGCACCTTTCAAGAACATGCTTGATGCGACCATCTGCCATACGTAAACGGTGATTAACACTATAGGGAGATTTGTTTTTAACTGACTCCGTGTATGCTGCATTTACTTTTTCACAGTCATCAGGATGTATTGCATCTAAAAACGCTTTATACGACGCAGCAAACTTTTCTCTGTCAATCTCAAAGATACGATAAATCTCATCAGACCATTCCAGTTCATTTGTAACCAGATCCAGCTCCCAGCTACCAATATGAGCCATTCGTTGAGCATCAGCAAGGCGCTGTGCAGTTTCAAGCACAACTTCCTCTGCACTCTTACGCTCGGTAATATCTTCAGCAATACCTGCAATACGAATAATCTTTCCGTCAGCATCCCGTATTGGATACGCCCTGGCCTTTACCCAGACAATTTTCCCATCTGGCCTTTGTATCCGGTATTCACTGAACTCAACATACTCACCAATACTATTTATATCTTTTGGAATTTCATCAATTACCTGCTGTCGATCATCAGGATGCACAGCCTCTATCCATCGTCGAGGATCAATATATAACCCCTCTAAATCCTGGCCCCAAACTTTTTCATATGCCGGACTAATATAATATATTTCATCCCAACGAGGCGAACCTAACCAGAATACTTCATTGATGTTTTCAGCCAGCTGACGAAAGCGTTCTTCACTATCACGTCTAGCTTCGCGCAATTGATATTGCTCAGTAACATCATTAAAAACCAGCACCATCCCCAGAATATCATTGTCTTTATTACGAATAGGTGCTGCAGAATCAGCAATCTGATATTCAGCACCGTCTTTTGAAATTAATGTAGTGTGATTACTGAGATAGACTATTTCACCTGTAGCCAATACTTTTTCAATCGGGTTTTCAATATCTTCACGCGTCGTTGCGTCAATGATTGGAAAAACAGCTTTAACTGACTGACCTTTCGCCTCACCTAATACCCAACCGGTGAGCTGTTCTGCCACAGGATTCATCCGTGTAATATTGCCCTGAGCATCCGTTACAATGACAGCATCACCAATGCTATCAAGTGTAATAGCGAGGTTCTGCTCACGCTCCTGCAATAAATCCTCAGTCTGTTTACGACGCTTATTTTCCCGAATTAATGCCTGTCTTTGCGTTTGAATATGCACATTAACATACAACAACAAGAACAATACGATAGCAATAAGGACAAATCCTGCCAGGTACAAATTCCTGGACTGTTCATGGCTCAAATACACATCATCAATACTTCTACGCAGCTTTAAGCTAGCCAGACCATCATATGAATACGGTATTTCAATCATTTCCGTAAGATCATGAATGACGGAACCTTCGCGTTTATACTTTGCAAGCTCGAAACCATTTTTAGTCGTTAATAGTATTTCTACTATTTCAGGTGAATTTTCTGCCAAACTTAAAATATAACTTTTTGCAAGCTCGTAGTTACGTTGCTGCAATCTTTCTTTAAGAATAATCGAATTCAGTTCTGCTTGTTTTCTGGATTCTTTTGAAATAAGCTCAAGTTCACGTTGAAAGTTGCTGTTATATATATTCCATCCACAAAAGTACAACACCAGTAATACGACCAGTAATGCAAACCAGGACTTATGACTGTGACTTTTCAACATATTGCTTTAATCTAGTTTATTTGTTTCTACAATAATCTTTCGTAAATTTTCATAATCACTACTCTTTGCAGCCACAAGGCCGGTAATGCCTTTTTTAATACTCTGCAGAGCAGCCAAACCCTGACTTGTATACCTCATTTCAAACATAGCCTTACGCAGCTTCTCAATATACTTAACAGGCAGATTAGACCGCGTCACAAATAGATGCTCAGATATTTTTGGTGTCATCTCAAGCGTGTACAAGCCCTGTTCTTCAAATTTCTTAAATACTTCGGGCTTTACTGCACCGGCATCAAAATCACCCGATAACACGCCCAGGGCAACATCATTATGACTTTGCAGATGCTCATGTTTTCCTGACTGATTAGCAAACACCCCTGCCTGATGTAACATAAAGTGAGGAACAATATAGCTCATAGTCGAATTTGGATTACCAAACGCTATACGTTTACCTTTAAGCTCCTTCAGTGTTTTTATTCCACTATCTTTACGTACAACAATATTTCCCTGAAAGTAAGAGCGTCCATTAACTTCAAGTTTGCACAATATGGGTTTACTACCAAACTTATGCATTAGGCCGACATAAGATGCCGGCCCCATATATGCGATATCAACCTTATCCTCACCGGTATATTGAATATGCTCTTCATAACTGCTGCCAACTCTAACTTTTATATCAATACCGGTAACATCACTCAGATGCTTAGCAATGGGCGTGAATTTCTTTTCCACTTCTTCATGGGATAAATACGGATGCACCGCCAGGGTTAGCGTATTGTCTGCGCAAACTGGCCTGCACAGCATCGCAACACTAATCAGCACTAGAAAAATAACAGATGAATGTACCTTGTTAATTTTCAAACTCCTTTCCCCAGGCTGTCATGGCGGTGACAAATAATGACTTCTGACTTTTTTGTTTTTTTAAGTGAATATGACCCAGCCATAACAGACCGCTTATCACTATGACATATAAGTATAGCTCGAATATCCAGCACTGCGATTTCTGCCATTGTTCTCCCTGGAAATATTAGGCGCACGTCTAATTTTTCCATTTTCACCCATTACATTATGATCAGCCGTGACATCAGTATCATCAGCCAACATTACATATACTGACATAATAATCCCATTAAATGACTTCAATAGGCGTATACTCCTCACACCACTTACCTTTTGACAAAGCCATGAAACTACTGATACGCAATCTTTCTCGCACCACTAGCGAAGCTGATTTAAAAACATTATTTGAGAAACAGGGTGCGGTACAGTCCTGTACGCTGGTACTGGATAAAAACACCGGACAATCTAAAGGCTTTGCTTTTATCGAAATGCCTAAACCTGGAGAAGCCAAGGCCGCGATGAAAAACCTTAATGGTATTGATGTTGCTGGCAGCAAGATTCGAGTAAAAAAGGCTGAATAGACAACGACCTTTTTCTCATCATCTATCTCCGCTTTACTGAGCGCAACCTCCCTTACAAGCTACAGCCGGATGAAGCAGGAATAAAAAAATCCTGCCTGACTAGCACAAACCACCTACATTGCCCTAAAACGATGCGTCATCTGATCGAGTTCTGCAGCCAAAGACGCCAATTCCTCACTTGCCGCTGCAATCTGTTTCGCACCTTCAGCCGCCTGGTCGGTCATATTACTGGTGGTTACGATATTTTTGTTGATTTCTTCAGAAACTGACGTTTGTTCTTCTGAAGCACTGGCAATCTGTGCACTCATATCATGTATGCTATTGACCGCATCAGCGATAGTATTCAGCGAATCATTTGCCTGTGATGCTTGCTCAACTACCGTCCTGGTATGGTCACGACTTTGCGTCATTACCTCAACCGCTTCCCGAGCACCATTTAAGAGCTCATCAACCATCTGATTGATTTCTTCAGTAGATTGCTGCGTGCGACTTGCTAAGGTACGCACTTCATCGGCCACGACCGCAAAACCGCGTCCCTGTTCCCCCGCACGCGCCGCTTCAATTGCTGCATTTAATGCCAGTAAATTCGTCTGTTCTGCAATCCCCTTAATGACATCCACCACACTGGTGATATTTTGACTGCTCTGCTCAAGCTTATGAATCGTTTCCGCTGCACCCTCAATCTGACTGGCTAGCTGTTGTATATGACTCATTGCCTCATTAACTACCTTCTGACCGGATGATGCTTCTATACTTGCCTGCCTGGAAGCATCAGCTGTGTGATTAATGTTCGATGACACCTCATGCACAGTAGCCGTCATTTCATTCATTGCCGTGGCGACCTGGTCTGTTTCTATTCTTTGTTGTTGCAAACTTTTATTTGTTTCTGAGGTAATAATCGACAATTCTTCAGCAGCAGTGGCTAATTGCGAAGTGGTGGCGTTAATTTTTGACGTCATCTCCAACAAGCTCTGACGTGTCACCTGCATTGATGCTGATAAATCACCAATCTCATCATGACGATGCAATGGCTCAACATCACTCAAATCCCCTTCGGCAATTTGTTTAAGCTGTGCAACAATTACAGGTAAATCAGACAGTGCTCGTGACATAATAAAATAGAAAACAAATATACAAGTCAGGACAATAGCCGCACTTATATAAATCATATTTACCGATGTATGATTCATTTTATTCTGATGCGTCAATAATGCAGCGGTACGGGCCTTGTTTGTGTCCAGTATTTCACCGACCATTGTGGTTATTGTTCCGGCCACTTCATCAAACTCAGCCATAGTACGATTACCTGCTTCAGGCCCTTCATCGATATACGCCTGCGCCATTCGTTTACCCACCTCATAATAAGCCTTGAATGCGGGCAGCATATTGGCATAACCACTCTGATTTTTACTGTCCAGCACCCTCAGCTCATCCAGCAATGTATAAACCTGTTGTGCATTCTTCTCTGCCTCATCGAAGCCATCATTCAGCCCATCCATTGCCCGTGTTGCACTAATATCTGTTAGCCATTGCTGAACCTGAACAATCGCCAGCTTTAATTCTTCAGACTTAACCAGTACGGGTATCGCCCTGATCCTGAGATCATTTGACGAATGCTCTATTTTTTGTAAATTCAGCGTAAGAACCACACTCACCATTAACACAGCAACCGTCAGTACCAATACTAGAATCTGTTGTTTTCTTCGCAATGAAGTTTGAAAAAACTTATGCATCTCAATCGCCACCCGCTAATTCTTAGCCATTAACCAGCCTGTCTAATTGATTCCCCAATTAGAAATACACATGTATTTAAGAATAGCAGCAGATTGTAAAAAAGCACTGTGATCAGGAAAATTTCTCATTGATTTTTCACTACCAACTGTATATATCACCCTATGCAAATTTTTCAGCCCGTGCCAGACTCCAGACATCAACCCGTTGCACTCCCTCTCGTTTTAACAACTTAGCCAATTCGGTCATCGTCGAGCCGGTGGTAATAACATCATCAAATAACACCACATACTCGTAAGCCCTGGCATTATCAAAAGCAAATGCATGCCTGATATTCTTTCGGCGCTGCTTGGCATCCAGCCCCGATTGTGCTGAGGTGTGTATTAGACGACGACAACTATGTGTATCAACCGGCACCTGCAACGCTCTGGCAATCGGTAGTGCCAGGGCCAGGGCCTGATTAAAACCACGTGAGCGAAGTCGTTTAGGATGTAGAGGCACCGGTATAATACAATCAGGCTTGTGTTTAATCTGAGGCAGGTAAGGAATCGCCAATTGCGCCAGGGTCGTGGCAAAGGATAATCTTGAACTGAACTTGAGCTGCTGAATCATCCATTCAAGGGGCTGGGCATAGAGAAATGGACTCCAGGCTCGGTCATTGGCCGGTGACTGCTGAAGACAATCGCCACACAAGGCATCTGGTTGTTGAATGGAAACAGGCAGTGCACAGCGGCTACAGGCCCTGATATTTAATACTAGTTCAGCACTGCAATCGGGGCAGATTGCCTGCTGATTCGTCGCTGCTGCGCACAACACACAGCTACTGGGATAGATATACTGAAGAATTCCCTGAAACATGATGCATTCCCTGTCCGACATCCTCGAAAGCCTGTATTATTACCCCCTGTTCTAATCCATATGCAAGATTTTTATTCCATGACTTCACACGCCCTACGCCATGACTGGTCAATCGACGAAATCACTGACCTGTTCAAGTTGCCATTCAATGATCTGTTATTCAAAGCTCATAGCATACATCGGGATAACCATAACCCCAATGAAGTACAGATCAGCTCATTATTGAGCATTAAAACCGGAGCCTGTGCCGAAGATTGTGGCTACTGCTCACAAAGCGCCAAGCATAATACAGATCTGGAACGTGAGCGCCTGTTACCGGTGGAAGAAGTCATCGAAAAAGCCAAAATTGCCCGTTCTAATGGCTCCACCCGTTTCTGCATGGGCGCCGCCTGGCGTAACCCCACAGACAAAAACCTGGAAAAAGTCATCGACATGGTGAAAGCGGTAAAAGGCCTGGGCATGGAAACCTGTATCACCCTGGGTATGCTGACCGAAAAACAAAGCCGTGCCTTGAAAGAAGCCGGTCTTGATTATTACAACCACAATCTCGATACATCGCCCGAATTCTATGGCAATGTCATTACCACTCGCACCTTCCAGGATCGTCTCGACACCCTGAACCATGTACGTGACCAGGGCATTAATGTCTGCAGTGGCGGCATTTTAGGTATGGGTGAGACAGCGACTGACCGCGCCTCCATGCTGCAACAACTCGCGAACATGCCCGAACATCCCCAGAGCGTACCGATCAACATGCTGGTACAAATCGAAGGCACGCCCCTGTATGGCGCCGATAAAATTGATGCCATTGAATTCGTTAAATCCGTGGCTGTAGCCCGCATCATCATGCCGAAATCGCAGGTTCGCCTGTCCGCCGGTCGCCATGAAATGAGCGATGAAATGCAGGCCCTGTGCTTCTTCGCCGGCGCTAATTCGATTTTCTACGGTGACAAACTGCTCACCACCGAGAACTGCGAAACCAATGACGATATGGCCCTGTTTGCTAGACTCGGTATCCAGCCTTCAGCCATTGAAGACAAACCCGCATTCAAGGCCAAAGCCTGCGCCTCATCGTGAAAGACCTGTCAGCGGAACTGACACAACGCAAACAGGACGGTCTCTACCGGCAACGACGCATTATTGCCTCGGCCCAGGGCCCGGAAATGATGGTCGATGGCCGATCCCTGCTCAGTTTCTGCAGCAATGATTACCTGGGTCTGGCCAACCACCCTGCAGTACGCGAAGCCCTGATTAAAGGCGCCGAACACTATGGCGTTGGCAGTGGCGCCGCCCATCTGGTTAACGGCCATAGCACGGCCCACCATGCCCTGGAAGAAGAGCTCGCCGAATTCACCGGCTATCCACGCAGTCTGCTGTTCTCCACCGGTTACATGGCTAATCTGGGTGTAGCCCAGGCCCTTTGTGGTCGTGGCGACGCCATCTTCGAAGACCGTCTCAATCATGCCTCTCTACTGGACGCCGGCCTGCTCAGCGGCGCACGTTTACAGCGCTACCAACACCTGGATCACGAGGACCTTGACAACAAACTGGCGTCCCGGAACGAGGGTGAAAAACTGGTCATGAGTGACGGTGTCTTCAGTATGGATGGTGATCTTGCACCCGCCAAAGAACTGGCAAGCAGCTGCCAGCGACATGACGCCTGGTTCATGCTGGACGACGCCCATGGCCTGGGTGTACTGGGGGACCAGGGTCGTGGTTGTGTCGAACATTTTGACCTGAATCCTCAACAGGTGCCCATCCTCATGGGCACACTCGGCAAAGCATTCGGCACCGCGGGCGCCTTTGTGGCCGGATCAGACGATCTCATCGAATACCTGATCCAGAAAGCCCGTACCTATATCTATACTACGGCCATGCCACCGGCCATCGCCGAAGCGACCCGTGCCAGCCTCAAGCTGGTACGTGAAGCTAATGAACGCAGACAACAGCTGCAACAGTTGATCGCACAATTCCGTCAAGGAGCCGAACAACTGGGCCTGCAATTAATAGCCTCGAACACACCAATCCAGCCCATCCTGATTGGCGACAGCCACAAGGCCGTGGCCATGAGCCAGGCCTTACTGGATCATGGCATTCTAATTACCGCCATTCGCCCACCTACCGTTCCGGACGGTACCGCACGCCTGCGCGTCACCCTGAGCGCCGCGCACACATCGCGACAAATTAACCAGCTATTGCAGGTTTTTGAGACCATCATTTGACATAGGTACAATTCGTCGCACAACGAATTCATGTAATATAAGGGTGATTCTCAACACAGTAGTCAAACATGTCAGACATTAGCTTCGATCTCGATCTCATTAAACGCTACGACCGTGCCGGTCCTCGTTATACCTCTTATCCAACCGCGGTTCAGTTTACCGAGGATTACACACTGGCCGATTACGAACGTAATGCCGCCCTGTCCAACCAGAGCGGCAGAGACCTGTCTTTGTATTTCCATCTGCCCTTCTGTGACACCATCTGTTATTACTGCGCATGCAACAAAGTCATCACTAAAGATCGCAGCAAAGCCGAACCCTACTTACAGCGGGTGCATAAAGAAATTGAAATGCAGGCCAAACTGTTTGACAGGGACCGCAAAGTTAACCAGCTGCACTGGGGTGGCGGTACGCCCACCTTCATCAGCCATGAGCAGATGCGTACACTCATGGATGTGACCCGGCAGCACTTTAACCTGCATGATGATGACCAGGGTGAATACTCCATTGAGATTGACCCCCGTGAAGTCACCGCAGACAGCATCAAACTGTTGCGTGAAATCGGCTTCAATCGAATGAGCCTGGGTGTTCAGGATTTCAATCCAGTAGTGCAGAAAGCGGTTAATCGCATCCAGGGTGAGGACATCACACTGACCGCATTGAATACCGCTCGCGATACCGGCTTCAAATCCATCAGCGTCGACCTGATCTATGGCCTGCCCTTCCAGACCGTTACCAGTTTTGAAAACACCCTGGACAAGCTCATCGACATCGACCCGGATCGAATTTCGATTTTCAACTATGCGCATTTACCCGAGCTGTTCAAACCCCAGCGTCGCATCAATGATGATGACCTGCCATCAGCGGCAGAGAAACTCGACATCCTAAAAATGAGCATTGAACACCTGACCCGTGCC
>JBFFSQ010000060.1:0-14467 GCA_041572275.1 Gammaproteobacteria bacterium | reverse complement strand
AGGCTTTGATTGCGAATGCCCAGTTCAAAATGAGCTGGGTATATTTTTATGCCCTTAAAAAACCATTTTTGTAGTATCACTTAAACACTATTCTGAGTTTCTGGCTCACTTCATAATGTATTTAAAAAAACTTAATTCAGCTAGTTTCTGCTTTCTGTTAACATCTGTGCATGATTACCTATCCTGAAATTAATCCGGTGGCCATAGACCTCGGTTTTGTAAAAGTACACTGGTATGGCTTGATGTATTTAATCGGTTTTGCCGGTGCCTGGTGGTTAGGGGTTCGGCGTGCAGCACTGGATAATTCAGGCTGGAATAGCGAACAGGTTTCAGATGTTATTTTTTATGGTGCACTAGGTGTAATTCTTGGTGGCCGTATTGGTTATGTGCTGTTTTATAATTTTTCTGCGTTTTTAGAAAACCCAGTTATTTTGTTTCGTATATGGGAAGGCGGGATGTCCTTTCATGGTGGTATGTTGGGCGTTTTCGTTGCCTATTACTTCTTTGCTAAAAAGACTAAAAAAACATATTTTCAGGTGGCCGATTTCCTTGCGCCGATGGTGCCCATTGGTTTAGGTGCTGGTCGAGTCGGTAATTTTATAAACAAAGAATTATTGGGTCGGCCTGTTGAGTCAGATATTCCGTGGGCAATGGATTTTGGTGATCATATAGCGCGTCATCCCTCATCACTCTATCAGGCATTAACTGAAGGGCTGTTATTGTTTCTACTTCTTTGGTTTTATACCAGGAAGCCTCGACCAGCTATGGCTGCAAGTGCTTTATTTATGATCGGTTATGGTTTGTTCCGATTTATTACTGAGTTTTTCCGTACCCCAGACTCACATATTGGCTTTGTTGCTTTCGACTGGATGACCAAAGGCCAGCAATTATCAATACCCATGATTCTGGTTGGATGTTTTCTTTTTTATCTTATTTACAGAAATAAAACAGGTAAAGTATGAAACAGTATCTGGATTTATGTCGCCGTATTATTGATGAAGGGCACTGGGTAGAAAACACTCGTACTGGAAAGCGTTGCTTAACCGTTGTGAATGCCGACTTAACATATGATGTGGGTGCTAATGAATTCCCATTAGTGACTACACGAAAAAGTTTCTGGAAGTCTGCAATAGCAGAATTTCTTGGTTATATACGTGGCTACGATAATGCTGCAGATTTCCGTGCCCTGGGTACGAAAACCTGGGATGCTAATGCTAACGATAACGAAGCATGGCTAAATAATTCTCACCGTAAAGGTGTAGATGATATGGGGCGTGTATATGGTGTGCAGGGACGTCATTGGAGTAAACCAGATGGCGGTGAAATTGATCAGCTACGCAAAATAGTCGACAACCTTTCTAAAGGTATTGATGACCGTGGAGAAATATTAAGTTTTTATAATCCTGGCGAGTTTCATATGGGATGTTTGCGGCCTTGTATGCACACGCATACATTCTCCCTGCTGGGTGATACGCTGTATTTAACTTCGTACCAGCGTTCGTGTGATGTACCTTTAGGGCAGAATTTTAATCAAGTACAAGTCTTTTTCTTTCTTGCAATCATGGCGCAGATAACCGGCAATAAACCCGGTTTGGCTTACCATAAAATTGTTAATGCTCATATTTATGAAGACCAGCTTGAACTGATGCGTGATGTACAACTAAAGCGTCAACCCTATCCTGCACCACAGCTTCATATTAATCCTGATATTAAATCTCTAGAAGATCTCGAGACCTGGGTTACCTTGAATGATTTTGAAGTGACAGGTTATCAGCATCATGAACCAATTAAATATCCATTTTCTGTATAGAGCTAAAATTTAATATGATTATTTCTCTTATTGCGGCAATGGATAAAAATAGACTGATTGGTATTGAAAATGGACTGCCCTGGCATTTGCCAGCTGATTTTAAACACTTCAAAGAAGTGACTATGGGTAAGCCGGTTGTGATGGGGCGAAAGACCTTTGAATCTATTGGAAAACCATTACCGGGACGGATGAATATTGTTATTAGTCGGACTGGTTTTGATGCCAAAGGTGTTACTGTTGTAGATAGTATCGATAAAGCGCTAAGTGAATTGTGTGACGCCGAAGAGGTAATGATTATTGGCGGTGCCAGTTTTTATGAGCAGATGATTGATCGTGCAGATCGTATGTATCTCACCCATGTTGATGCAATATGCGAAGGAGATGCCTGGTTTCCTGAATTTAGCCCTGAAGATTGGAAGGTTGTTGCTGAGGAAAGTTTTCAGGCTGATGAAAAAAACAATTACAGCTTTACCATAAAAACATATTACCGTAAGTAATTACTTTTTTTTCTTGAAGCCGTGATCAGGTTTAATCTGCAATTGTTTGGGGCATTTAACGCGGGTGATTTTATTAAGTTTTTTATTGACTTTGATAGCGCTGAGTTTGCCGCCCCACAGACAACCTGTGTCGAGAGGGTACAGGTTCTTTTCCTCGATTTTACCCAATGTTGACCAGTGGCCAAAAATAATTCGTGTATCCACCGTCTTCCGATCCAGTATGTTAAACCAGGGATAAATACCTGTTGGTTGATTTCCGGGCTTGCCTTTGTCTTTAAGGGAGAGATGGCCGTTATAGTCGCAGTAGCGCATGCGTGTGAAAACATTGGTGATGAAGCGTAATCGGTCCCAGCCTTTTAATTTATCGGACCATTTAGGTGGCTTGTCACCGTACATATGGTGAAAAAACTCATGGCTTTTAGGGCCTTGCAGAACTGTTTCTACCTCAGCTGCCAGCTTAAGTGCCTTATTTACACTCCAGTATGGGTGAATTCCAGCATGCACCATGCATACATTGAGTTCATTGTCGTAGTGCATGAGAGGCTGCTGTATTAACCAGTCAAGAAGTTCGTTGCGGTCATTTGCCTCGAGAATATTATTGAGGGTGTCACGTCTGCCTGATTTGCCACGGCCATTAGCAATGGCAAGTAAATGCAGGTCGTGATTGCCTAGAACCGTTATTGCATTCTCACCAAGTGATTTTATGAAGCGAACCGTTTTTAAAGAGTCGGGACCACGATTGACGATATCACCCGCAAACCACAGTTTGTCTTTATCGGGTTTAAATTCAAGTTTAGCCAGCAATTGCTGTAGTTGCTCATAGCAGCCCTGGATATCTCCAATTGCATAAATCGCCATTATTGAGCCTGTTTTTCAAATTGAATGGTATCAGCACTTGCCTCCGCGCATTGATGTGCACGTGATAGCTTCGTCGGAGTCAGGTCTGTTGAAGTGTATTGTAGGCCAAGAGGCAAATGAGGAATAATGAGACAGTTTCCAATGCCGTTAAGCAGTACTTGCTGTTTATAGGCGAGCAATCTCTGAATACTTTTACAGCGAAGTTCTTGAGTAGGCGCAGCTACAATCAAATCATAAATAGGTGATAAAACTGTGTAGCTGTGCTTGATGCTCATGAGCTCTAGTGCAGTGTGCTGGGTGCAATTAGAAAAAATTCAGGTATTGGCGCATCAAATTCATTGCCATCATCTGCCATCATTTGATAGCTCCCAGTCATTGATCCTGTGGGGGTGTTCATTAGAGTGCCGCTAGTATATTGAAAGCCTTCACCAGGCTTGAGGTAAGGTTGTTCGCCGACAACTCCATCACCACGTACTTCCTGTATTTCGCCATCTGCATCGGTAATGACCCAATGACGAGTTAGAAGTCTTGCGGCATGCTTGCCATTATTGATGATGGTAACCGTGTAAGAAAAAACATAGTTACTATCGTCTGGGTTGGATTGTTCTTCAATGTAGGCGGGTATGACTTCTACACTGATGTTGTAATCATTATCATTCATAATATATATCTACGTATCAATATGTTGCTAGCTTAGCAGATTTAAGGCATGAATAGAGCGCTATTAAGTGTGGAAATTAGGCATCCTGGATTATGCGACTAAGTTCAGCAAATTGATTTAGTGTAAGTTCCTGCGCTCGTTGTGAAGGTTTGATGCCAGCTGCTTCCATCTGTTCGGTGCTGGCATAGTCTTTGAGTACATTTCTCAGCGTTTTACGACGTTGTGAGAAGGCTTGACTGACTAGTTTTGCAAAGGCAGGTTCATCATCAACCTGCACTGGCTTGGTGGTATAGGGTACCAGTCTGACAATTGCCGAGTCGACTTTGGGGCGAGGTTCGAAGGCTTCAGGCGGAACCAGGAACAGAGGGCTAACCTTAAAGTGATACTGTGCCATGACGGATAGTCGGCTGTAATTAGATGTACCAGGTTGAGCGGCAAGACGTTCGACGACTTCCTTTTGCAGCATGAAGTGCATGTCCTTGATATGCTCGGCGTATTGAACCAGATGGAAAATGATTGGTGTTGAAATGTTGTAGGGCAAATTACCAACTATGCGTAACTTCTGTTGTCCGCTGCACAGACTGTTAAAATCAAATTTGAGTACATCGACATTGTGAATATTGAGCTGTCCCTTAAGACCACAGTTCAGGCGTAGCTTTGGAATAATATCGCGATCAAGTTCAATGACGTCCAGTTCACCAACCAGCTCAAGCAAGGGGCAGGTAATGGCTCCAAGGCCAGGGCCAATTTCAACCAGGCGATCATCTGCTTGTGGCTGAATACCATGGATAATACGATCGATTATATGACTATCGGTCAGGAAATTTTGGCCAAAGCGTTTGCGAGCGATATGCTGTTTCATGATTTGTGTACTTTGTGAGATGCCAGTTCGATTGCAAGTTTCAGTGCTGCTTGCAGACTACCTGTATTGGCGTTGCCGGTGCCAGCAAGATCAAGTGCCGTGCCATGGTCGACAGAGGTGCGAATAATCGGTAAGCCGAGAGTGATATTAATGGCTTGTCCAAAACCAACATGTTTGAGTACAGGTAAACCTTGATCATGGTACATTGCGAGAACGGCATCAGCCTGTTGTAGATATTTAGGTGTGAACAGGGTATCAGCAGGTAAAGGACCGGTTAAGTTGATGTGTTCCTTACGGAGTTGTTCTAGCACGGGCTCAATAATTTCAATTTCTTCACGACCCAGGTGGCCATTTTCACCGGCATGTGGATTCAGGCCACAAACCAAGATATGCGGCTGTTCTATAGAAAAATGGTTAACCAGGTCATGATGCAGTATACGTATAACACGTTCCAGGCTGGCAGTTGTAATGGCAGCGCTGACCTGGCTGAGTGGTAGATGAGTGGTTGCCAATGCGACACGGAGTTGATTGGCAGCAAGCATCATCACCGGTGTGCTCTGGGTTAATTCAGCCAGGAATTCAGTATGACCGGTAAACGCAATGCCCGCATCATTAATAATACCTTTATGTAGCGGGCCAGTGACCAATGCATCGATTTTGTTCTGTTTTATCGCCGACACTGCTGCGGTTAGACAATCAAGAACATAGGGTGCATTGCGTTGATCAAGCTCGCCAGTCCGACAAGGATATTGAAGTGTAACAGGCCAAACCTGTAGATGATGGGGTTGGTGTTCAGTTAGCTGATTAAGATCAGAGATTTCAGATATGCTGATGTTTAGGCCTAGTTGCTTACTGCGTTGTTTGAGTAAGTCAGGGTCAGCGATGCAGATGAGCCGAGCCGCCAGAGACTGTTCAGCCAGTTGCAAAATAATATCGGGGCCAATACCTGCAGGTTCGCCGGGTGTATAGGCAATTACTGGCAACATCAGGAATCCAGATTGATGCGGTATTCGACATAGGCCTCATCACGAATACGGCGTATCCACAGTTCCAGTTCTTCTTCGGCTTTGCGCTGTTGAATTGCACTTTGTGCGCGCTGTCGGAGTAGAGCATCCGTTTCATCCTGTTGTCGACGCTCAAGAACTTGCATGATGTGCCAGCCGTACTGGCTTTTAAATGGTTCTGATATCTGGTTGATGGCGAGACTATCCATAACTTTCTCGAAACGCGGTACAAAACTACCGGGTTTTGCCCAGCCCAGATCACCACCTTTGTCTTTTGAGCCAGGGTCCTGGGAGAATTCGCGAGCTAAAATCGCAAAGTCTTCACCTTTCTCTAGACGTTGTTTGATGGTAGCCATGATTTTACGTACTTTGTCATCACTGGTGATAGCATCAGCACGAACCAGAATATGACGGGCATGGGTTTGTTTAACAATATGTTTTTGGGTTTTTTTATCTATGAGCTTGATGATATGAAAGCCGCCGGCACTACGTAAAGGTGAGCTGATTTCACCTTTGTCGAGACGTTTGATGGCCTGTAGAAACAGTTCAGGTAATTGTGCCGCAGTACGCCAGCCGAGATCACCGCCATCAAGTGCAGCTTGCCCCTGCGAGAAACGTAAAGCAGTATCACGGAATGATTCACCGTCACGAAGATAGGCAATGGCCTGTTCGGCTTTATTATAGGCTTTGGTGATGTCTTCTGGGGTGGCGGCTTCTGGTGTTGCAATCAGGATATGACCAAGATGGTAACGATCAGATGAGTCCTGACCGGATTGCTTTTGTAAATCAAGAAAGCGATCAATTTCCTGTTCCGACACGTGAATACGGCTAAACACCATACGCCCCTGTAATTGCTGAATCGCCATGTCTTTGCGAGTTTGTTCACGAAAACGTTCGAAGTTAATGCCATCTGATTCTAGTGAACTGCGTAGCTGATCTAATGTGGTTTTATTGCGGCTGGCAATATCTTGTAGCATCTTGTTCAGACTCAGATCATCGATTTTAATACCCTGGTCTTTTGCCATCTGTAACTGGATGCTGTCGACAATCATGCGTTCCAGTACCTGCTTGGTCAGTATGGTTTCATTCGGTAGCGTGGCGCCGCGTTGTTTCATTTGCTGCTTGAGTTGATTGATACGTTGCTGTAACTGTGTGTTGGAAATAATCTCATCATTGACCACGGCAACGATACTGTCGAGTGCCTGCACGGCATGACCAGGTGTGTTTACAGCAAGTGAGAAAAATATAAAAAAGAGAGTAAAAAAGCGCTTCATGATTAGTATTCCGGTTGGTAACCAAGGATAGCATGTTTAAGAATGGTGTTGGTCTTTTTGTCAGTGACGCTGCCCAGTCCCTTAAGGATAAGCTGGAACTTGAGAGCATTGTCATAGACTTCAGTTGAATCATCCTGCAGATAACGTTGAGCAACAATGCGTAAAGCCCAGCAACAAGATTCATATGCAATTCCAAAGAGAACGTCTATGTCACGCTTTTCGGTTTGCGAATAATTCCAGCGCCCGAGGAGCGTGTAATTTTTTGTCAGTGGCCAGGCGAAAGATGCATCTGTCTGCTCGATGTTATCGCTTGCATTAATTGTGTCTCTGAAAAAACGATAACCGATATTAAAAATTCGTTGCTGGTTATCACCATAATGAAGTTGGAAATTACGTTTGTCAGTGCGGTGAAACTCCGGGTTGTACTGGACAGTGGCACGACTACTCCAGTCATTCCAGTTGCCACTGATTTCAGAAATGATATCGGAAGTGTTGCGGCTATCCGTTGTGGCGTCAAGACTGACACGACGATCCTGGTTGTAAAAAATCTGACCCAAACTCAGGCTCATAAACTCATCACCGGATTGTTTATTCAGTAGGCGACTACTGAGCGCAAGAGTGATTTGATTAGCGTCGCCGATACGGTCAATGCCATTAAAACGATTGTCACGAAAAAGTTGGGCAAAACTGAAGTCGAGTGCGCCGGTATCAAACACGGGCAAGCTGGATTGATCCTCATAAGGTACATACAGGTAGAACAGGCGAGGTTCGAGTGTTTGTATCGTGCTGGCACTGACATCACGGTCAAAGAGCAGGCCGGCATCAAGGCTGCTGATACTGAGATTTCTATCGTCAATGGTCAGGGGCGTATTACTAATACCCTCGATAACATCATAGGCTGTATGTCTAAAGCCGACAGTGGGTGTCAGAAACCAGGCTGATCCTTGTAATGGCCAGCTCAGTTTTGGGTAGAGATCAAAACGATTACCGGTATCGCGGGTATTGCTTTCATGTTCAAACTGAACCCATTCAGTTGCGAGTGACCAGTGTAATTCAGTATCAGAAAAATCATTGCTGCCTGTAATTGCGATCTGAGGAAGTCGACGATAAGGCCGATTATCCAGAATAATAGCATTATCGATGGTCTCATAACTTTGTGCCATCATGACCATGCGCCAGTTAGTCGTGTTGTAGTTGAGTCGGGCTTGACGCTCCAGGTGGGTGATGTTGGAAATTGTAAAATTACTACCGAGGTCTTTCAGGTAGTCAGTGTCAGAGGCATCGTTAATTAGAAGGTCGAGGTCGAGGTGGCGGCCAATATCGGAATGACTATCTAATTTGAGCAGGTGACGCTGTTCATTGCGTAGCTGATCATCTGGCAGGTATTCAACATCGATGGAGCCCTGACTTGATGTGGTCAGAAAACGGTAATTTGCGATCAACTGGTTGCCGCGTTTACTCAGATAGCGTGGCGTCAAAATGGCATCCTGGTTAGGTGCAATGTTCCAGTACCAGGGCACACTGATTTCTGTGCCACTTGAACTGGAGCGACCGAGATTAGGCATCAGAAAACCGGAGCGACGTTCATCACCGATGGGAAAGCTGAGGTATGGCGAATAAAACAAAGGCACACCTTTAAACCAGAGTACGGTATTGCGTGCCGTTCCCGTCTGTGTCTCATGATCAAGGAGCAGCGATGACATATTTAATTGCCAGTCCCGTTTGCTTTCCGGGCAGCTGCTAAAACTGCTGTCGATCAGAAGCGTCTGTTGTTTATCTTTAAGGCTGAGGTGCGGAGTGGCACCCTGGAAGCCGGGGTCGGGTATCAGATAGCGGGTATGATTGAACTCACCCTGGTTGTTATCAAGATTAAGCCAGCCATCATCAGCCGCTATGGCCATGTTGCTCGAATTAATCTGGATATTGTTGCGCAGTTGTATGATTTGCTGGCTGCGGTCAAGTTCAACTTCATCAGCCTGGAGTCGAAGTTTGTCGCGTTCGATTAATACCTGGCCCTTGAACAGTGTCGTATCAGAGCTGATGTTTTCTACCTGTATCGCGCTGATTCGGGTATCTTGTTTCTGATCATCAGGGAAGGTTTCTGGCACCTGAAACTGGAGACTGGATGCCGATGCAGGCGGACAGAGTCCATTGTCCTGATTAATGGGATCGGCCCAGAGCTGTGGTGTACACAGTGACAATGCAAGCATATACCCGGGTTTAACATTCATGAACTGATGGCGTCTCGCAAGGGTCCATTGTGTAAGTTATCTGCGATATTGTAGCGGTCTGATAGGACAAAGAATAGACAGACCAAATCGCATAATGTTGCATTGAAGCGTGAAGTTCATCCATGATTATTGCTGATGGTTTTGCGCAGATATAGCAGGTGACTGAACCGACTCAATCCCTGAGTGGTTCAATGAGGGATTACACCAGTAAAAATTCAAGTAGTGCTTTTTGTGCATGCAAACGGTTTTCAGCTTCATCCCAGACCACGCTTTGAGGGCCATCAATAACCTCTGCACTGACCTCTTCGTCACGGTGAGCCGGTAAACAATGCATGAACAGGGCATCCTCATTGGCGAGACTCATCAGCTTTGAGGTCACCTGGTAAGGCGCGAAGGCCAGTTCACGTTGCTGTTGTTCTTCTTCCTGTCCCATGCTGGCCCAGACGTCAGTGACAATCAGATCACTGCCTTTACAGGCTTCTTCAGGATTATGGATCAGGCTGACACGGTTACCGGCCTGTTTCAGTAATTCTCCATCGGGGCAGTAATTTTCTGGGCAAGCAATACGCAACTGGAAATCAAGTTGACGTGCCGCATTGATATAGGAGTGGCACATGTTATTGCCGTCGCCGACATAAGTGACGGTTCGGCCGGTAATCTCGCCTCGATGTTCCTGATAGGTTTGCATATCTGCCAGCAGCTGGCAGGGGTGAACCCAGTCGGTGAGACCATTGATCACGGGTACTGATGAATAGTCAGCCAGGCGCTGGAGTTTTTCATGTTCAAAAGTCCGCACCATAATGATATCAACCATGCTTGAAAGAACACGCGCAGTGTCTTCAATTGGCTCACCGCGGCCCAGCTGGGTGTCACGAGGTGACAGGAACATGGCGTGACCACCCAGTTGCACCATACCAGCTTCAAAAGAGACGCGAGTGCGCGTGGATGACTTTTCAAAAATCATTGCCAGAACCTTGTTTTTTAAAGGTTCGTAAACTTCACCCGCTCGGTGCATGGCCTTAAGTTCAATGGCACGATTGAGCAGCTGGCGGAGTTCGTCGGATGATAAATCTAATAAAGTTAAGAAATGCCGTGTCGCCATGGGCGTCTCCGGTTCTATTTTAAAAATGACTTAACCAGTCCGCTGACAGTATTAATAATCTGGTCAGCCTGATCATCGGTCAGGATTAGAGGAGGTAACAGGCGGATCACATGACCTGCGGTTACGTTAATGAGCAGACCCTTCTCCAGTGCTTGCTTGACTAGCTCAGGACAATCACGGTCGAGTTCGATACCCAGCATCAGTCCGGCACAACGAATTTCACGGACACCTTCAATATCCGCCAGTTGCTTGGTAAAACCCTGGAACAGGCGTTCGCCGAGGGCGGCAGCTCGTTCGACCAGGTTTTCGCTCTGCAGGGTGTCGATAACGGCGCTGGCGGCGGCGCAGGCCAGTGGATTGCCACCAAAAGTGGATCCATGGTTGCCGGGCTGGAATACCTCAGCGGCACGACCTTTGGCCAGGCAGGCACCAATGGGTACACCATTGCCCAGGCCCTTGGCCAGGGTCATCACATCAGGGCTGAGGTCATGGTGTTGAAATGCAAACCACTGACCGGTACGGCCCATACCGGTCTGGATCTCATCCAGCATCATTAACCAGTCATGCTCGTCGCAAAGTTCCCGTAATTGTTTCAGGAAGTCGTCGTCCAGCAGATTGATGCCACCTTCACCCTGGATGGGCTCGATCAATACAGCGACTACATTGCTACTGTTCTGGGCAATTTTACGTAGGGCCTCGATGTCGTTATATGGAGCGCGGATAAAGCCCTGGACCAGGGGTTCGAAGCCTGCCTGGACCTTACGGTTGCCGGTAGCTGTGAGTGTCGCCATGGTACGGCCATGAAAACTGCCATCAGTGACGATAATGGCCGGGTTTTCAATGTTCTTCTGGTGGCCGTAAAGACGCGCAAGTTTAATGGCTGCTTCATTGGCCTCGGCACCGGAGTTGGAGAAAAAGATTTTATCCATTCCGGAAATGGCCGCTAGCTTATCAGCCAGTTCCTGCTGGCGTTTAATGCAGTACAGGTTGGATGTATGCAAAAGCTTTCCGGCCTGATCTCTAATGGCCTGGGTGACGGCAGGGTGGGCATGTCCCAGGCCACATACGGCAATGCCTGCCAACGCGTCCAGATATTCATTGCCTTGAGTATCACGCAACAGAGCGCCTTCGCCTTGCTCGAAGCAAATATCGAAAGGTGCATAGGTCGTCATGAGGTGTTCAGAACCGGTCATAGTAAATTCCGTCAGTCCAGATTAAGCCCAAAATCAAAAACGGCAGCTAAAAGAGCTGCCGTAAACGAGTAATTATACCTGCATGTTGGGCTATTTCAAATACTGGATTTTAGGCTCTGGCTGGTTGATCGATGCGGAGCAGTACTCAGTGGAGGTATGCAAGAGCTGGCTGCGGGCACCAATATATGAAATCGCAGGCAAAAAATCGGCGAGCCTGGAATAACCTGGCTCGCCGTTTTTTTGTATACATTGATAGCCTGGATTTAGAAAGGCATACCGTGCATATGGGCGGTCATACCTAACAGCATTGGGACAGACAGCATAGTGTTAGTACGTGAAGCCATCAGTGCCACAACTTTGGCCTTGGCAATTACTTCAGGGCTGTGCTCTTTACCGTCCAGGCCCAGGATTTTCTTCTGGTTTGGCCAGATCAGACCCCATACATTCAGCAACATGATAGTACCCAGCCATGCACCCATGCCAATGATCTGGTAGCCTTCCTGGAAAGTAAAGGCAGCAACGAAGCCAGAACCTTCAACGGTATGCATGGCTTCAAGAGCCAGTACACCTGTGATCCATGTAGCAACAGCGGCCCAACGGAACCACAACAGAGCAGTAGGTGCTACGTATTTATTGATGGCTGCAGGACCAGGGCCACCGTCATTGGCTTCGGCCAGGGCTTTACCAACGCCAGGAACCTGTACGAAGTTGAAGTAATAGAGTAGACCAATCCATGTGATACCTACCATTACATGGAACCAAACCCAGACTTCCCATGGGTTGAATGTACCGGTGGTACCGAGAATGAACATGATAACGATCGCCAGCACGAAGCCGGAGATGATAGTGCCCGAAATTGATTTTAATGGATTCATTATTATTACCTAAATAAGGGGGGTTAGAATACTTGATTGTTTTAGTCGGGCATTAAGATATGTTAGACAGCCGCATTTTTCAAGTGAATAATGATGAGAATCATTCTGTTTTGGTAAAAAATACAAGTTTTAGAGCAATATTTTATGGATGCAATCACCCTGAGTATATTTGCCAGTCGTATTGAGGCGGTTTGTGACGAGATGGGGGCCGTGCTGAAGCGAGTGGCTTTTTCACCCAATATCAAGGATCGCCTCGATTATTCCTGCGCTGTATTTGATGCCAGTGGTGAGCTTTGTGCGCAGGCGGCCCATATACCGGTTCATCTGGGCAGCATGGCTTATGCTATGCGCGGTATCGTAGCTGGTATTGACTGGCAACCGGGCGATATGTTGATGCTGAATGACCCTTATCTGGGTGGTACGCATTTACCGGATGTCACGGTGATTGCGCCATTATTTATTGATCAACAGCTGTTGGGATTTGTGGCTAATCGTGCCCATCACGCTGATATTGGTGCCGACAGTCCCGGCTCTATGCCCATATCAAAGGATCTACACGAAGAAGGTCAGGTGATACCACCGACTAAAATTGTCCTGCAGGGTGAATTACAGTCCAGGGTGATGGAGCCACTGCAACGGTCGATGCGAAATCCAGTGGAATCAATGGGTGATTTCAGTGCTCAGATTAGTGCAAATCGACGTGGACTGACGCGCTTGAAGGCACTGGTGCTTAAGCAGGGCGTGGTTGAGTATCAAAGTTTGCTGACCGCACTGAATAATTACGCCGAACGTCTGGCGGTGGATGCCCTGAGTACGATTGCCGATGGATGTTATCGTTTTGAAGATGTTATGGATGATGACGGCCTGGGTCAATGTGATATTCCGATTCGGGTGGCGCTGGATATTCGTGCCGGCCAAGTGGATGTGGATTTCAGCGGTACGTCGCGGCAAGTGCAGGGTAATATCAATTGTCCATTATCGGTGGCCGCCGCGGCAGTATTTTATGTATTTCGCTGCTTAATGCCAGCACAAACGCCGGCCTGTGCGGGCAGCTTTCGGCCTATTCGCATCCAGGCGCCAGAGGGCTGTTTGTTAAATGCGAATCGTCCTGCTGCAGTAGCAGCGGGTAATGTCGAAACCAGTACCCGCATTGTTGATGTGGTACTGGGCGCGCTGGCGCAAGCATTACCGGCACTTATACCGGCGGCGAGTCATGGCAGTATGAATAATCTGGCAATGGGATCGACGGGACATGCTGGGCATTCAGCCTGGGATTATTATGAAACCATTGGCGGTGGTATGGGGGCCGGTGCACGGGAGAATGGATTAAGTGGTGTGCAAACCCATATGACCAATACCTTGAATACGCCAGTCGAGGCTCTGGAAATGAAGTACCCCTTGAGAGTGACGCGCTATGGGTTGCGGACAAACTCCGGTGGTCAGGGTCAGCATTGCGGGGGCGAGGGGCTGATTCGGGAATATGAGTTCTTGTCGCCGACCCATGTGACGCTGTTGACCGAGCGTCGACGTCATCCACCCTGGGGTCTTGCAGGTGCAGCAGCAGCCAGTTGTGGTGAAAATTTGCTGAATGGTGTGGTTGTACCCGGCAAGATATCGTTACAGCTACAGATTGGTGACCGTTTAACGGTTAAAACACCGGGTGGCGGTGGTTACGGGCGTACTTAAGGCAGCGATTTTGCTGCAATAGTCTCCGTTTACAGACCTATGCCAATGCCGAAGTGGAAACTGGTGCGACTGCGTTCATCATAGGGTGACCACAGATGCACCTGCTGAGCGCTAATCACCGGATAAGTGTATGTACTCTTGCCTACTTTTCCGCTCTGGCTGCCACTCACCTTGCCTAATACAGTGAGTAATCGACCCTGGGCATAGTTGGCGGGTTCAAGATAGCCGCGATGCAGAATAATGAATCGACCCAGGGGCTTGTTTTCTTGTAAGGGACGATGGAATGAATTGAGCGGGTAAGCCAGTACCTCAATTTGAGTCGAGTCTTTCAGGTTTCGTGTATCCAGGATGGTGCCGCCCCAGAGTGCCACCTTGCCGCGATTGAGGGCTGGTTCTGCTGCGACGCTTTGCGGT
>JBFFSQ010000059.1:0-14719 GCA_041572275.1 Gammaproteobacteria bacterium | reverse complement strand
GGTGAGGCCCGATTGGAAAACTGTGGATCAGTCAGAATATTCAGCCCATTCAACTGAATCCAAAAGGTGGCATGACCTATCCAGGTCAGGCTAGTTTTATCTACATTGTTTTTCAATAAATGATGCTGACTGGTATCCAGCTGAAAATTATAATCACCGGCTTCGGGTATATCTTTAAATAATTTCTGCCACCGCCATTTCAAAAATGCCCAAAGGCCTTTGTTATCCTGGTAGTATATATTTTTGAAACCTGATTCTGTATGGTGGGCCCTGGCCGAATCATAGTGAGGATTACCTGCACAGGAACCCAGTAAACCCACCACCAGAATTAAAGCTATTTTCGTTGATTTCATATTCTTCAATTACAAGGCTGGATAAATTACTTTTTAACCGCCTCTTAGTTTATTGATCCTGTATCAGGGTTATCGGCCATTTCATCAAAAATCTGTTTCATTGTCGAGCCAGTAATACCTTCCGAACCATGCATAGGCGTCCCTAGATATTCACGCTTATTTTCTTCGGATTCAAAATAGATTTTTATCGCTCCCTTACCTTCGCCTTCAATAACAAAAGGTGCATTCTCAAGATCTGTAACATCATTTAGTGTAATCGGATCTAATGTATGTATATTCATGACTAACCTCATGTGTCTAAGTCTTACTTCTGGGACCAAACCGCATAAACAGGATCAGTAATTTGTGTTTTTGCATAATGTGGGTCATCGACTGGTCGATGCAGGCCACGACTGGATAAGGTATTAATCTTTCCAGACCATCCAGATTGTCGAAAATATTCAATCACCAGTCCCACGCGTTCAAATTCATGCATCTCTGACCAGAGTGCAATCGATTTAGTTGGGAACCAGCGATTAGAAAATGTCATCATACATTGACCACCAGGCTTAAGAATTCGCCTAATTTCAGCAAACACTCGCAGTGGCTGAATCAGATACTCAACAGATGCAGTACAAATTACCACATCGAAACTTTCGTCTTCATAAGGAAGTGCCGGATTCTGGTTAAGATCATGCAACCGATAATCACTCAATTGTGAATTAGCCTTAAGCTCATATTTATTCATGCCAAGACCACTGAGTTCAATATCGTTCCGTGATTGAGGTAAATGTGACTCCCAACTTGCCATTAAATCCAGAACTTTGCTGCCATTCGCGATCTGATGACCATAAAGATCTGCAATACTTTGTCGGGCATTGGCATCCAGATGATGGACTTTTCTTTGCTGCTGATAAAAATTACTATCAGTCGTTTCATCGATACGATCAAATGCTCCCTGAACAAAAAAATCAGTAACTGTACCTTTATACGGCATTTGCATACCCGGGCCATTGGTTAGCATATCCTGAATTACATCATTGCAACGACCACCGTGTTCATCCGCAGGCGGGAATATATCGACTATCTCTACTTCGAGGTCAATCTTTTGTCCTGCAAGTGGCTGATTATAATCCAGCACGATTTCATTATCGTGTATCGCAACCACACGTGTTGGAAACATATTTTCACTATAGACATCATTAACTCCGCTAATCATGCCCTTGGGGTAAAAGCGTCCTGCTCTGGGTTGTATCGGTTGACCATTACGAAAACGGCCAGTAAAGTTTTTAGCAGGTACCGTGACTAACTGACTGGATTGCCAGGTTGGCATAATCTCGCCGGCCTTGAAAGAATGAGTCTTTCCTCTGCCCACAGGCTGATCCAGGATGTCACCAATCAAAGACTCTGGTAGCAGATCGATATCGCGCCAGACATTAAATTTCTCCACGTGATGTATGGCTGCGTGATCACCTATGTCATCCTGCCAGTGTGCAGAGAATTTCACATGAGCAAGACTGTGCAGATGAATACACAAATCATTCATTTGAGATGCTGCTTTCATAACGATGACCTCAATGCAAGTTGTTCGGGAAAAGGCGCAAGATAATGCTGCTGATTAATATAGGGTTGTGGGTGTATCCGTAGATAATGCTGCAGTAACGTCAGTGGTGTAATTAAAGGTATTTGCCGTTGACGATAGGCTTCAAACACTGACAGTAATTCCTGTTTGTCTTCACGACTGAGCGCCTGCTTTAGATAACCCATAATATGCTGCAGTACGTTTACCTGACGTCCTCGATGAGTAGTTAATTTCATTACCTCCATAAATCGCTCAATGTAGTGCTGTCGACGTTGCGCTAGATCCTTCAACGATGTACCAGCCACGATGCGACCCAACTCCTGGTAATAATGACTACCACGTGCCATCAACATCAATTTATGCCGGGCATGAAATTCAATCAGCCCCTGTACATTGCGATCAGCATCAACAATTTCTTTCCAGCGACGCCAGGCATAAACACGTTCAAAAAAGTTTTCACACAGGGTAGCGTCATTCAAGCGTCCCTCCTCTTCAACAGGGATCAATGGATAACGCTCAACAAAGGCTTTGGCAAATAGTCCGATTCCATTTCTTTCTCTATAGCCATCATCATTGATTACCACAGGAACGCGAAACACACCGCAACTCGGTGAGTCTTTTTTGAAGATAAAGCCATCCAGCTGCGAAAGACTATCCAGCCTTGCCTTGGCATAACCTTGCATTTGCTCAGTCAGATCCTTGTCTGGATCTTTACTGTGTACCAGTCGCACCTCTGATTCCTGCTGACGCAACTGTATCGTTGGTCTGGGCACAGTCAAGCCCATCCCCATTTCTGGACACATGGGCTCTAAATCCATGTGCTGTGACAGAATAGAATTAATGAAATGGTTTTGCTTATGGCCACCGTCAAATCGCACCGGCCGACCCACTAGACAGGCACTGACCCCAATCACAGGACGTTTAGTTAATTGTGAACTCATTGCCAACATCTCCAGTTCTCTGTAAGCTTGAATTAGATATTAGACAAAAAACTTGTACATTTCAATTATTCTTGTACAATTTATTTCCATATTCTGGACTAGCAGGTAAACAATGAGCGACAAAACCCGGCAAAACCTTGATCTGGAGCGGTTTCCGATACGCACTTTATCCGAGCTGAGCGGTGTCGGCACTTCCACACTGAGGGCATGGGAAAGACGGTATGGCCTGCTTCAACCAGAACGTACCCCCAAGGGACATAGACTCTATTGCCAGGCCGACAGGCAACGGGTGTTGAAAATTCTTAACCTGCTCAATGATGGTCATTCACTGGGTAAAATTGCACAGATGCTCGCAAACGAGAAACACAAGACGGGTATTTCTGAGGCGACTACGGGTATAGATGATACGACTGAAATGTCCTCGGTATGGCAAAACTTTATACAGGCCAGTCTAGAAGCGACCAGTGACTTCAACATCGAACGTATTGATACCATATATAATGAGGCTTCATCCCTTTATCCTGTTGATATGGTCACCGAGCGACTGATTGAGCCCACTATTGCACGGCTTGGAACTGCCTGGAAAGAACATCCTGAAAGAGGCATAGCTGAAGAGCATTTTTATACCAGCTGGCTTAAAAACAGGCTGGGTGCCAGGTTTCACCATGCCTACTCACAGGCGAGAGGTGCTCGCATCATTTGCGCCTGTGCACCAGGAAACTTTCATGAAATTGGTCTGATGCTGTTTGCCCTCTCAGCTCTTACTCGTGGTTACCGGGTATTATATTTTGGTGCCAATTTACCCCTCGACCAGCTGCCTTATATTACACAACGCTCTGCGGCAAAAGCCGTTATTTTAGCTGTGCAAACTCAAATAGATTCGAACCTGGACAGCGAACTGGTGAATCTGATACCACAACTCGATACACCCGTATTTATAGGTGGCCCCAATGAACTGATCAATACGGATAGATTTGAATCAGCGGGTGGGATTTTATTAGGTGCAAATATTTCAGTTGCTCTAAGGGTATTTGAGAGTCACATTCCAGCCTTCTCAGGATCAAGCCGAGGAAGTTGACCATGAACACATTACTCTGGTTTCAGCGTGATTTACGTATTCATCACAATCCTGCATTGAACTGGGCAATGCAGCAGGGCAAACCGATTATAGCCGTTTATATCCATAGCCCAGATGAAGACGCCCCATGGTCTGAAGGTGCTGCTTCACGCTGGTGGCTGCATCATAGTCTGAAAAAACTATCGATCGAGCTTTCTCAACTTGGCATCAAACTACATTTTTTCAAAGGAAATTCAGTCGATACTATCAAGCAACTGGCCATAGATAATGCTATAGATGCCATCGCCTGGACTAACCGGTACGAGCCTCAACGCAGAATATGTGAAGAACAAATAGAACAGTATTTGGCCAAACAGAATATTAGTATAAAACGTTTTCAAGATGGCTTGTTAACACAGCCCGATCAGTTTCTCACTGTTAGCAATAAAACTGCTTATAAAGTATTTACACCATTTTATAAAAAACTACGCAATGAATTACGGCTAGCTGATTTCTATCACAATACAACTGAAAATAAAAAAACAGATGCAACATCAGCAGTATTAAAAACTGCAACACTAAAACTTGAACAGCTTGATTTGCTCGATCAATATCCGTGGCATGAGAAGTTACATAAATACTGGTCACCGGGCGAAGCATCCGCATTAAAACAACTTGATTACTTTGTAGACAATTTAATCAAGGACTATGCCATCCAGCGTGATTTTCCTGCCAGCAATGCCACCTCTGAGATTTCACCTCACCTTCACTTCGGTGAAGTCAGTCCCCGACAAATCATTACTGCACTGGCACCTCTAATTGAACTTCAGGGTGGTCACATAGGAAATGCTGCAGAAACCTTTATGCGCCAGTTAATCTGGCGTGAATTTGCCCGCTATATTCTCTGGCACTTCCCGCAAACCACAACCCAACCAATGAATACCAAATTTAGGCCATCATTCTGGAAAAGTAACCAGACCCAGTTACATGCATGGCAACAGGGCAAAACCGGCATAGCCATCATCGATGCTGGCATGAAACAGCTATGGGAAACAGGCTGGATGCATAATCGCGTTCGCATGCTAGTGGCTTCACTGCTAACCAAGAACATGGGTATTTCCTGGAAAGATGGTGCACACTGGTTCTGGAATACTCTGGTAGATGCTGACCTTGCCAATAACTGCATGGGCTGGCAATGGGTAGCAGGTTGCGGCGTTGATGCTGCACCCTATTTCAGGATTTTCAATCCCAACACACAAGAACATAAATTCGACAAAGATAAAGCCTATGTCAATCAGTGGCTAAAGAACAGAACAAGCAAAAACCCCATTGTTGATTTAGCCAGTAGTCGCAGTCTAGCACTTGAAAAATACAAACACTTAACCAGTAACTAATTTAAATTATTTATAATACAAGCACACAGGAACCACTATGAAAGCACTTGTACTCGTTGCCCACGGCAGTCGTCGCCAGGCATCCAATGATGAAGTAATTGCTTTATCTAAAGTAATCAGTGAAGCAATGAAAAATGAATACCCTATTGTTGAAGCCGGCTTTCTAGAGCTTGCAGAACCACTTATACCTGATGCGATTGATGTTTGTGTCAAACAAGGCGCCACTGATGTCTGTGTAATCCCCTACTTCCTGTCAGCAGGCCGCCATGTTCAGGAAGATGTGCCGGCTGAGGTAGATAAGGCAAGAACCATGCATAAAGATGTTCCCATGACCATACTACCCCATATTGGCGGTGCAGCTATGATGGTGGATCTAATAAAGGATACCGTCAACAATCGATAATATATCGATAAATCTATTTATAGCAGTGAAAGGACAAAGCAGTGACTCTGACCATTTTCTATGACGGCAAATGCCCATTATGCATAGCAGAGATGAGACAATTAAAAGCATATGATAATGGATGCAAACTTAACTTGGTTAATATCCATGAAGATGACTTTAATGATCAGTTTCCACACATTGATGTAAAAAAGGCTAATCGGATTTTACATGGTCAGCTGGATAGTGGTGAACTACTATTAGGTCTCGATGTAACTCACCGTGCCTGGTCTTTAGTTGGCAAACACAAATGGCTGACAATCTTACGCTGGCCTGTAATTCGTATTATTGCCGATACTGTATATCTACTATTCGCTCGTTACAGAAATAGAATTTCTCAGCTACTCATGGGTAAATCAAATTGCGCCAGTTGCTTACCAGATATCTCTCATAATAAACAGGCTAACGAACGAAAAAACCATCATGAACAAATACCTTCAGAAAAAAATACTGGCGAATATAATTAAATACGATAATAGTGAATGCTGGTTATGGACAGGTCAGATATCGAATAGTGGCTATGGTAAACTCATGATAAAGGATGATAGCCAGCAAACGAAAATGGAGGGTGCACAGGAAGTGAGTTATATGGCATTTATTGGGCCTATTCCTAAAGGCTCATTTGCTCGCCATAATTGCATTAATCGCCTATGTGTCAATCCAGAACATTTAGAGATCTTCACACCCTGGAAAGATGAATAGATGCCTTAACCCCACTGTATGATCACACTATTACCCAATATATAGCAGCATATATAATTGTTAGTAGCTGAATAGCCCTGCTTAAGATTCGTTTTAAATACGATTATTGTTGACATTAAGTACAAAGGGTATAAGCTGTACCCAGCTTGAAAGTAATTCTTATATTTATGCAACACCATTTCGATGTCACATCTGTAGTTCCTCGTCCTGTTTTTCATATTTAATAGCAACACATTCCAGCCAAATGGCCTTTAAAACAGGCTTCAATAACTCTTTGAAATTTAATAGGATATAACTATGTCTACTACTACCGGCACCGTAAAATGGTTCAACGAATCTAAAGGTTTTGGCTTTATCGAACAGGAATCTGGCCCTGATGTATTTGCCCATTTCAGTGCGATTTCTAGCTCAGGATTTAAAACCCTGAATGAAGGCCAGAAAGTCGAATTTACTGTTACTCAAGGTCAGAAAGGTCTTCAAGCCGAAAACATTGTTGCGCTCTAATTATTGATCGCACATGTCCTGCATTGAATACAATTCAGAACAGACTCACAGCCATTAAGTGCTGAGAGCTAAAAGGGCAAAACCTCAAGGTCTTGCCCTTTTTTATTTACCTTGCATAGAAACAAACAATTAGCTGCCTTCGCAGCACTTATCATTCACAGCGGATAGGCTAACCCCTGAAGACTATCCTCTATCATTTAACCCTTAATCTCAGGGTCGTACAAGTACGTGTTATATCCAAACACGGTTGAAACGGGTATGTACCTATACAACCCGCCTGGACATCCACGCTTACATGCCAAAGCTATCAAGGATACTCGTTAGCTATTCACATGCAAGACATGTAAATCAGAGTGAGGACAAAACGATGAGCATAGAATCAAAAAGCAAAACCCATAGCAACAGGTATCAGGTAGAAAGCGTAGAAGTTACTGATCCACCTGAAGGAATGCCTGATGGCAATTGGTGTCGTTATATTATTGGACAAGGTACATCAAGAATTGAATGTGTAAGATCAGGCTCATTAAAAGCTGTAACCCAACATGCTGAAACTTATGCCAAGGAACTCAATGATCGATTCTCCAAAGGCCTGTCACCCTACGCCCAGCACCATAAAAAAACAAAATAACACAGAGATTTTCGCCAAGATTAGCTAAAAAACTGACAGCACGGGTCTTCTATTAAAGAATTTATCTTTAAACTTTTTTAAAACACGTTGTGCAATCGGAACTCTTGATTCCATTCATGCCTACCTGGACACAACGTGACAAACTATCTACTCAAAAAAGAAACAATCAATATCAATGATATTGATTATTTAATTCACTCTCTCAAAGATCGTCAGCAATTCTATGATCATGAACAACGTGCAGAAGCACTCGGTATTTCTTCGGCCACCTGGTCATTATTTGGTGTTGTCTGGCCTTCATCAAGAGTACTAGCAACTACTGTCAGCGCAATTAACCTCAACGGTAAACGAGTGTTAGAAATAGGTTGCGGTATTGCACTCTCAAGTATAGTGCTACATCAGATGGGGATAGATATCACAGCAAGTGACTATCACCCTCTGGCCAAAGAATTTCTTGATAAAAACATACTGACTAATAATCTTCCACCTATCAAGTTTGAAACAGGAAACTGGGAAGTAGAGAATCCACTACTCGGAAAATTTGATCTAATTATTGGGAGTGATATTTTATATGAACCTGTACATGCCGAAAACGTATCGCAATTTATTGATTGTCATTCAAAGTCAACTGTTGAAGTAATCATTGTCGACCCCAATCGAAGCAATCGATCAAACTTCAATAAGAAAATGATCAAGCTTGGCTATAGTCACCATTTTGAACGTTTTAATGTACCAGGCACTACAAATAGCCAGTGCAGCGGGAGAATACTACATTATCAGCGTGGCTAAGAAATTGGCACAAAATAACAATAGCACCGCAAATGAAGCTACTTAATGCTTTTTACGCTGAGCTGTCGCTTCCAGCCAAGTTTTTTCTCAATAGATGAAATGATCATCCCTGCTATATCTTTCCCTGTAGCAGTCTCGATACCCTCCAAACCTGGAGATGAATTGACTTCCAATAACAAAGGCCCATTCTGTGACCTGATAATATCAACACCTGCAACCTTTAGACCCAGAGTTTTTGCTGCTTTAATAGCAAGTGTTCTTTCTTTGGGAGTAATTTTCACTACCGAGGCTGATCCACCCTGATGAATATTGGCCCTGAACTCTCCTGGGGCAGCTGTACGCTGAATCGATGCAACTACTTTGCCATCAATAACAAAGCATCTTAAATCCTTACCATCAGCTTCTTTAATAAACTGCTGGACAAGTAAATTAGCTCTAAGCGCCTTGAATGCATTAATTACACTCTCTGCTGCTTTTTTAGTCTCTGCCAGTACCACACCACGTCCCTGGGTTCCTTCTAACAGTTTAACTATCAGAGGCGCTCCACCAACCATCTCTATTAAGTCATTTGTATCCATTGGTGAATTAGCAAAACCTGTTGTAGGTATATTTACCCCATTTTTTAATAATAACTGTAAAGAAAATAGCTTATCTCGCGATTGTGTAATGGCTGATGATGAATTTAAGGTATAAACCCCCATGCTCTCAAACTGTCGTGCAAGTGCACAACCATAAAATGTCACACTCGGACGAATTCGTGTTATCACGGCATCCAGATCATCTAATACTTTTCCACCACGGTAATGAGCTTCTGGTTCTGTAGCATCTAGCTTCATATAACATTGTTTGATATTAAGAAATACCATTTCGTGGCCACGCTCTTCACCTGCTTCGAGTATGCGCTGATTGCTATAGAGTTCCTGATTGCTGGCCAACAATCCGATTTTTAAGCCACTTCGTTCATTCTTCTTCTTGCCATAATACTCTTCGAGTGTTTTCGCCGGCATTTCACCAAGGCAGAAACTCAAAGCAGGATCAACCAGCATTCGGCCGCTCATCGCTTCACGCCCCAGCAACATCCTGTAGCCCATAGAGTCACGATTAGCCAGCGTCAGTTCAATATCCCATGATTCCGCGCCAGCTTTAATTGCGGTACTCACTACATAGCGCGTTTCAGCAATACCACTAGAGCTTTTAACAACCCGCTTATCAACAATTGGCCGCTCACAACGAACAACAGTACGCCTGTCATTTTGCAGCGGATGTACCTCAAAACTAACCCAGCCTTCACCACCTCGTCTGAATTTCTGAATATTAAAAGCATGAATTGAAGAGGTTTTAGCACCGGAGTCAACACGCGCTTTAATGGCCGGTATACCTAAACCAGGAAAGGCACACCATTCTGCACTTCCGACAATAATTTTCGATGTATCTTGGGTCATATTCTTTTCTTCTAACTAGTGAGACAGGTGCACAAAAGGCTTTATCAACTTTATCAGTACATTCAGGAGGTTACGATATTATTGTGACTTTAACAATAAAGTCGATTCCAGATCATAGCAATTAATTAGAATTCCTTAATATATCTCATAAAACATCACAGCCTTCTCTATATATCACTCATAATAAACCATAAGCCATTGATTAATAGATGATTTTATAAAATTGGACTGATTGTCGGGATGAACTAACTGAGTTTTAATTATGGCCAACATAGGTCTATATAATTTTTAGCACTTGTTTCGATAATATGAAGAATGTAACCACTGGTATCAAGCAAGTTAATTTCATTCATCCAGTATCATATGAACCTAAATTGACTGATACCTGTAAAAAACTACTGATATAAATATATTTCCCATCAATATCGCTACAAAAGACACTACACCGCTAATTTAAATTATTCTTGATCCATTCATCCCATATTTGCACACTATTAACTATAATTAATCATTAGTACTGATGTTTTCTATTATTATGACAGATAAACCAAGCAGCAATCAGCAACCCATCTATGACCTGAACTACCGCAGCATAGCAACTGTTCTGGACAGCCTTGACGCACTCGTCTATGTCTCGGACATGGATACATATGAACTTTTGTTTACCAATGAATATGGCCGCAATATCTGGGGTGATATAAAGGGCAAAACCTGCTGGAAAGTGCTTCAGGACGGACAGGATGGGCCCTGCTCTTTTTGCACCAATAGCCGTCTGGTCGACAAGGAAGGCAAGGCAACAGGAGTATATGTCTGGGAATTTCAAAACACTATCAATAAACGCTGGTATCAGTGTCGTGATCAGGCCATAGAATGGGTTGATGGACGCCTGGTCCGCATGGAAATAGCCACTGATATTACGGAACGTAAACAGGCTGAAGATGAACTCAAAGCGGCTAAAGAGCTTGCGGAAGAACTGGCAAACAAAGATGAATTAACCGGACTCAACAATCGGCGCGCGTTCTTTGAACAGAGCAATCAAGTATTTAAGCAGGCCAGGCGTTTTAAGCACCCACTATCCGTTCTCATGATGGACATTGATCATTTCAAGCGAATCAATGATAACTACGGCCATGCTGTTGGCGACAAGGCACTCAAGGTCATTTCTCAGTTCTTACACAGCATGACACGTGAAATTGATATAGTGGCTCGCATGGGCGGTGAAGAATTTGCCTTTGTATTACCGGAAACTGGGCGTGAGGAAGCAGTCAACCTTGCTGAACGCCTGAGGCGCAAGATTGAAAGCACCATAATCGTACATAATGACAAACAGCTCCATGTAACGGTAAGCTTCGGTGTCTTTTCCTGTCTGACAGAAAATGAAACACTGGACTCTATGTTAACCAAAGCTGACGACGCCCTGTATATTGCAAAAAAGAAAGGCCGTAATCAAATAAAAGTTTGCTATTAATAACTTTGAAAATCGACTTATTCAACTTCATTATTTTCAATCTTATATATACAAATCACTCTCAACGAACAATATGAGTCAGCCGCTACTTCAGGTCTATATCCATGCATCTATCTAAATACATTTTTATCAGTCTCATTTGTATTACACTACCGAGCCATGCCGGTTGGCAGGACTTTTTAAGCGACTTAAAGCAAAATATTGAAGACACATCCGGAAATAACAGTACATCTTCATTGTCAGAAAAGACCATTATCACAGGTCTAAAACAGGCACTCAACCAGGGTATTGAACAATCGATAAAACAACTTGGAATAAAGAACGGTTTTCTAAAAGATCCATCAGTTAAAATTCCTATGCCCAGGACCTTAAGAAAAGTTGAGAAAGGTTTAAGAAAGCTTGGTCGGGATGAGGTTGCTGATAAATTCATTGACACTATGAATCACGCAGCTGAACAGGCAGTACCCAGAACTACCGATATCCTTATTAACGCAGTAAAAAGCATGACCCTAACAGATGCAATTGACATACTTAATGGTGAAGATGATGCGGCCACACAGTATTTTAAGCGTACCAGTACGTCTCATCTGCACGATGCAATTAAACCCATTGTCGAAACAACAACGAATTCAGTTGGTGTCACTGAAAGCTACAAAAAAATGATTAAGAAATCCGGTTTCTTATCGAAATACGTCGACAAAGATAGTATTAATATTGATCAGTACATCACCGACAAAGCGCTCGATGGTTTGTTTCTTAAAATTGCCATTGAAGAAAAGCGCATTCGAAAAGATCCATTAGCTCGAACAACGGATGTACTTAAAAGTGTATTTGGTAGTCTAAATAATTAACGCTTCCTCGAACGAATTTTTTTAATAGTTTCAATCATGGCAGCCAGTTCAGCCAATTCTGCTTTGGCCCGGGCATAGTCCATATCGGATTTCCGATTTGCCATCGACTCTTCTGCACGTTGTTTTGCTTCTATCGCTGCGGCCTCATCAAGATCTTCTGCGCGAACAGCAGTATCAGCTAATATGGTCACTACATGGGGTTGTATTTCTATTACTCCACCGGAAATAAAAAATGATTCTTCATAGTCATTTTCATCTTTGACACGCACCTCACCTGGTTTCAGTCGTGCCAGCAGAGGACAATGCCTGGGGGCTATGCCTAGCTCACCCAGCTCTCCTGGAGCAAAAACCATGCTGGCAGCCCCCGACCAGATTTCCTTTTCAGCACTAACAATATCAACATGAATTGGCATAAGAGAGTATTAGATTTTCAGTCTTGCTTAAATGCATTCTTCTGTGCCCGCTGTGGCAGTGGTTGTTTTAACAACTCAACAAACTCATTAAATGGCAATGGTTTACTAAAATAATAGCCTTGCATATCCATACAACCCTGCTCAATCAAAAAGTGAATTTGCGCTTCATTTTCAACACCTTCCGCGATCACTGACAAACCCAGGCTATTAGCCATCGATATTATGGTAGACACAATAGCTTCATCATCTTTATCATTTGGAATATCCATAACAAAAGAACGATCAATTTTGAGGCGATGAATTGACAGTTGTTTTAAATAACTAAGTGATGAGTATCCGGTTCCAAAATCATCAATTGCGATGGTAATACCATAGTCACGTAATTGATTTAATGTTTCAGCACCACGTAAAGGATTTTCCATCACAAAGCTTTCGGTAATCTCCAGCTCCAGATACTCAGGATTAAGTTGGGATTCAAGCAAAACCTGCTGGACTGAATTGACAATAGATCCATGCGTAATCTGGTAGCCAGATACATTAACTGACATGCGGATAGGTGGATAGCCATCATCCTGCCAGGCTTTAGCCTGTTTACAGGCAGTTGCTAACACCCATTCACCGATAGGGTCTATCAAGCCCATTTCTTCTGCAAGCGAAATGAATTCATTTGGAACAATCAGACCTTTATCTGGGTCATTCCATCGAATAAGGGCTTCAGCACCAACAATCCTGTTCTCCTGCCAATTGATTTGTGGCTGATAGTACAATTCAAATTCATCTTTAACCAGTGCCTGGCGCAATCGATTCTCAGTATGAAAACGTGTATCAGCAAGATCAGCTAGATCATTGGTGTAAAACTGATATTGGTTTCTACCCTTATTTTTTGCCTGATACATGGCCATGTCGGCATTTTTTATGATGTTTTCTGATTCAATTCCATCTTCAGGAAAAATACTGATACCGATACTTCCGCCGACTATGACCTCATGTTTTCCTAACTGTACTTTATGTGACAATGACTCAAGTACTTTTTCAGCTAGAATTACCGCATCTTCACCCTGTCTTAAATCTTCTAATATAATTGTAAATTCATCGCCACCTAGTCGTGCTACAGTATCCTGCTCGCGCACGCATGAGCTTAGACGATGAGCAACTTCCTGTAATAACTGGTCGCCTGCTTGATGTCCTAATGAATCATTCACACTTTTGAATCGATCAAGATCTATAAACATTAAGGCTATAGTAGATTTGCTACGTTTAGCACGACTGATTGCATGGTCTAAGCGGTCATTAAATAACACACGGTTCGGTAATTTTGTTAGTTGATCATACTGTGCCAGTTGCTGGATATGTTCTTCAGCAATTTTCTTATCGGTGATATCACTGAAGATACTGGTATATTGAATGACTTTACCGTAATCATCCTTTATCTCACTGATATTATGCCAACTGGGAAAGATCACACCATCTTTACGTTTATCCCAGATTTCACCTTCCCAGAATCCACGCTCATTTAAGCCAGTCCATAATTTCTTATAAAATGCATCATCATGTTTACCTGATTTGAGAATTTCATTTGGCTTCTTTCCAATTACTTCTTCCTGACTATATCCAGTAATAATAGCAAATGCCTGATTAACCCTTAAAATACGCTCCTGCTCATCAGTTACCATGATGCCTTCAGATGTATGATTGAAAACGTTATCGGCCAGTCTGAAAACATTCTCTGCCAGTTTTCTTTCAGTAATGTCGAGTACAGTACCCAACATGTATATAGCCTTACCGGTCTCGTCCCTGGTTACATCACCACGTTCGAGCACATAACATTCGTGACCGTCAGGTCTGACTATTCTGTGTTCAATGTTATAGGGTTGATCGTTAACCACTGCTTCATTGACCGCATTGATAACTGCTTGACGATCATCCGGGTGTATACGCTCCACAAAGCTTTCATAACTTGCACCGAACTGCTCTGGATCGAGACCAAAAATTCGAAAAATCTCTTCGGACCAAACCAGTTGATTAGTTAGTATATTCCACTCCCAACTACCTACATGGGCAATATTCTGCGCCTTATTTAGCATATTTTCATTTTGCCGTAAGGTAGTTTCAATCTGCTTTCGCTCAGACACATCACGCAACGTTGCAATCGCCTGCGCTTCATTGTCCTTGAT
>JBFFSQ010000058.1:0-14798 GCA_041572275.1 Gammaproteobacteria bacterium | reverse complement strand
GAAGGAAAAATCAAAGGCCGTCAATTTCGAGTACGCAAACTGAAATAAGAATAAGACTCATTGTTCAGCCACTCATTCAGTCACTGATTTTTAATGGTTTGACAGGTGCCTCCATCCAGCTGTGATCTGTCTTCCAGTCGTAATCCGGATTGTCGACATACAACTCAACTTCGTTGCCGTCCGGATCGCGTAAATACAAACTTTGACTGATAGTATGGTCAGATAAACCTTCCACAGGATAGCCCAACTCATCTAGTTGTTTATAAACAGCTTTCAGCTCAGTCATCGAATCGCCTACTTTCCAGCCGACGTGATAAAGCCCAACGCGCTTACCCTGTAATGGCCCATCAGCCGAGCCCACTTGAATCAGCAACAATTCGTGATGTGTACGACCTCCTGAGAGCAAGGCAGCACGGCCACTGAATATTTTACCGCTCACCTGAAGTCCCAGTGCTTGATGATAAAACCTGACTGAAGCTTCCAGGTCTCGAACGTAATACACCACATGTCCCAATTCAATCATCTCGCTTCTCTCCTGATCTGATTTGAATGCTGTATACGGCATTGTACTTTTGCAGCGGTAAGATATTTTTCATCCAGAATTTCAGGATACAGATGCCAATGATGCTCAACCGATACCGCCTGTATATGCAGACATTTTTCCATACGCTCACGTTCGGTGTTGCTCAATTGTTGCAGGGTTAATAAAGAGGGTGCGATCCATTCCAGATAGTCACTGGCCCGCCTCACCTGCTCAGTTTCAGGCCAGTCCTCAGTCAATAAAAATGGCGGGAAGAGTTCGACGTTCATCGGCGTATTAGTTGCATCCAGAATACCGCTGCCATCAGCCTGACGAGTGATCCAGTGCTTGTGCACATTAAAACCCACAACCTGCTTCACCTGCTCTTCAAGTTCTCTGGAAGCAGGGAATCTGCGCTGGCTGGGCACACCGTCAGCACCAATGCACGGTGCCCAGTATTTAGGCTCTGGCGAAGGCAATATACTGTCAGCTGTTGCTGATGCCAGTAGTGCGACTGGTCGCTGGTCTTCCTTGTCAAACAGCCACAGTTCACGATGATCCTGCAACGGGAACGGCAATTGTCCAAGACGTCCACGAATGCAGTCGATCAAATCCTGACTCTGTTGTGTCAGGGGATCACTCTCAAGGTGTGGTGCCAGTGGCCGATTGACCAGGCCATCTTCTAATGACCATAAACCATAACGATAGTAAGCGACCTGTTTGCTGTTTTGATTCAAACTACCCCAACCACCGCTACGTTCTGCCAGAACCTCGATATCCCAAACCACGCCGTTGGCACTGATAGCACGACCACCACTGGTTTCGATAACCTGTAATACGCCCAGAAAAGGATTGACGCGGCGAATCGCATAACAGCGTATACAAGCTGTTTCTACAACTGGAGTTTCGTTAACTGGCATTCGCGAGTTTTTCACGCAGCAAACCAATGAGTGTTTCAGCGTTATCCTGCATCTCAGGTGGTATCACTTCGAACAGATATTCGAGCTCATCGAGTACTGTTTCGATTTCATCCCGGCCAGTCAGCTCATGCATCTGAATAGCCACCTGCTGCATGTAAGCATAGGGATCAACACCATTCATAAGTATTCCCTCATGTCATTACTATGCCTATTTTTATAGCACAATGGGGGAGCTGATTACCTTATAGCCGCCATGGAAATAATAACTGCACGTTGACGCCTGTTAGCTATATGCCAGTCACTCATCTCAGTGAGTGGTAAAGCCTTACGCTTCCAGATCCACTGGTTTATCAATATCTTTAAGCATACCGGCATCATCAATATCGATAGCAGTAAGCTGAGCAGTATATTGATGCAAAATATGGCGCGCACCGACATCGCCATCAAGGACTACCAGCTCATTCATGAAACCAGCACTGAAAGCCACTGGATGACCACGCTGATTTTGATAGAAGGGAGCGGCGAGTTCTGCACCCGCTCGCAGTGCATCAACGAGCTGTTGTGTAGTCGATGCCTGCAACTCAGGCATGTCAGCAGGCAAAATACACCAACCATCAACAGGCGATGTTGCCTTGATCGCGCAGGCGATGGAATAGCCCATTCCGCGCTCCGGTTCCGGGTTCACTACCCAGTCGATACCCAATGTCTTCAGCATCGACTGCAGAGGCTGGTCATCGCCCTGCACCACAGCGATGATTTGATCACAGGGCTCAAGCGCTGCAGCACTGTGTGCGATGACTGGCTGTCCATTAAATTCAGCCAGAAGTTTGTGACTGCCAAAGCGACGACTGAAACCAGCAGCAAGCAAAACACCGGTGATATCAGCCATGCTGAACTTCAGCCCGGGACAACGGCTGGGCGTGCTGGTTACGCGCCTGAATCAGAGCTGCAGTGATGGCGATGGCGATCTCCGCAGGGGTACGGCTACCAATATCCAGGCCAACCGGCCCCTGTAATCGTGCCAGTTGCACGGGACTCAAGCCCAGATGCTGCAGACGCTTCAGACGCGCGGCCTGGTTCTTACGTGAACCCAAGGCACCAATATAAAAAGCATCGCTCTGTAGTGCGGCTGCCAGCGCCGCATCTTCCAATGCCGGTGAATGGGCTAAAGCCAGAATGGTGGTATGTGCGTCAGGCGTCAGCTGCGCAATTAATTCAGCTGGTGGCATAGTGCTAAAGTCAGCCCCTTCCACTTCCCAGCCACTGGCATACTCCGGGCGTGAATCACATAGTGTGACCGCATAATCAAGACTCAGGGCCAGCTGCGCTACGCGCCGGGACAGCTCACCGGCGCCAATAATCAACATGCGCCAGGCAGGACCAAATACCTTGATCAGGTTTTCGCCATCAAAGCTAAAGGATTCACGGCTGGTTGCCTCATGTAAACTGCCTTCAGAAGTAGCCAGACAGACCCGTCGAGCGATTTGCCGGCGTGCGTCCATTGTCTCCAGCACCTTAAGTAGCGGCGTCGCCACATCAAGGTACTCAACCACAAGTTCCAGACGGCCACCGCAGGGTAAACCGATACGCTGTGTCGTCGCAGTGCTAACACCATATTCAACCAGTTGAGGGGGCTGTTGTTCGAATTCACCGCGCAAGGTGCGCTGCACCAAATCATCCTCGACACAACCGCCCGACACTGAACCCACAAAGCGCCCATCCGGATGAATCACCATCAATGCACCTGGGCGCCGTGGAGCCGAACCCCAGGTACGGGCAACGGTGACCAGTGTGACGGCCTCAGCCTCTTCCAGCCATTTCACTGCGGCGCGAATTACTTCGCTATCAGTGCTACGATCCATTAGCTGCTGATGCGAATTGGCAGACTACGCACCGGTTGGCCAGTCAGAGCAAATACCGCATTGGCAACCGCGGGTGCGGTCGGTGGTACGCCCGGCTCACCAACACCGCCGGGTGCTTGCTGGCTATCGATGATATGCACATCGATATCAGGGCATTCATCCAGACGCAATAATGGGTAGTCGTCAAAGTTGCGCTGCTGAACCTGACCATCGGCGATGGTAATTGCACCTTTCAAAGTGGCAGTGAGACCATAAACAATCGCACCTTCCATCTGTGCCCGAATACTATTGGGATTCACCGCCATACCGCAATCCACGGCGCATGTTATACGGTGCACACGTACCGCACCTTTCTCAATCGACACTTCCGCCACCTGTGCTGTGTAACTGCCAAAGGATTCCGCCACGGCAATCCCGCGTGCATGGCCTTCAGGTAATGGTGATCCCCAGGCTGCTTTCTCCGCGGCCAGCTTCGCCACAGCGGCATGGCGTGGGTGATCAACCATCAATTCAAGCCGTGCCTCAAGTGGATCACGACCTGCTAGTTTGGCCAGCTCATCGAAGAAACATTCGGTAATAAAGGCATTCTGTGAACTGCCAACCGAGCGCCAGAACCCAACTGGCACCGCCGTGTTGGACATGGCATAGGTAACACGCTGATTGACAATATCATAGGGAATATTCTTGGCGCCTTCAGTACTGGCCCAGTCGTGTCCATCCTTCGTTCTGGCCGGTGCCAATCGCGCCATAATCGAAGGCCCGGCAATGCGATGTTCCCAGGCTGTAATCCGGCCCTGGGTATCAACACCACCGCGCATCTGGTTGTAGGTTGCCGGCCGGTACTGATCATGCATGATGTCGTCTTCCCGACTCCAGATCACTTTCACCGGCTGACCGGCCAGTTTCGAACACTCCACCGCATCGATAATGAAATCCTGTTCGGAACGTCGGCCAAAACCACCCCCCAGAAAAGTGGTGTGTACCTTGACCTGATCAGCCTCCAAACCGGTAATACGCATTGCGGTGTGCTGGCTACTGGTCTGTGCCTGGGTTGGAGCATAAACATCACAGCCATCGGCGTGCACATCCGCCGTTGCATTCATCGGCTCCATACAAACATGAGCCTGATAAGGTACGGTGTACACCGCCTCCAGGGTTTTAGCAGCGGTCGCCAGCGACTGCTTGATATCACCGTCATCACGTTCAATCAACTCATTGTCCAGCGCGGCTTTAAACTGGGCCTCGATACCCGCAGAGTCAAGATGATCATGACCTTCAGTGTCCCATTCAATATCAAGAACATCGCGCCCTTTCTTTGCCGCCCAGTAATGTTCAGCCATTACCGCAACGCCAGCGCTGATCTCTACCACGCGTTTTACACCGGGCACAGCCAGCGCCTGAGTCGCATCAAAACGTTTCAGTTTGCCGCCTTTTACCGGACAACGAGCCACGGTAGCCGTTAGCATTCCGGGCAAATCAACGTCCATACCAAACACGGCCTGTCCATTCACCTTGTCCGGAGTATCCAGTCGCGGTATCGACTGACCAATCAACACAAACTCTTCCGGTTCCTTGAGAAACACATCCTCAGGAACTGGCAGTTTGGCAGCAGCTTCAGCGAGTTCACCATAGCGCAAGTGACGATCACTCGCCTGGTGAATGACCTCACCCTTGCGTGCTCGGCACTCACTGACATCCACATTCCACTGCAGAGCCGCTGCCTGTAACAATAACTCACGACCTGTGGCACCTGCCTTTCGCGCCACATCCCAGAAACCACGAATGGCAGTACTACCGCCGGTTGCCTGGCGTCCAAGAATGGGGTTTGTAAAGGCCTCGTCAATCGGCGCATGCTCTGCCTGTACACGTGACCAGTCAGCATCTAGCTCGTCGGCAATCAACATGGCCATGCCGGTCAGCGTACCCTGCCCCATCTCGGAACTTCCGACTCGTATGATGACCGTATCGTCACTATTAATACTCAACCAGGCATTGGGCGTAAACTGATCGAAATCCATAGAAGGTACTGCACCCGTATTTGTGTCTGATGTCGTTGAACCCGTATCCTTATCACAGGCCATCAGGGAAAAACCAATGATCAAGCCACCACCTGCAGCGGCACTGCTAATCAGAAAGTCACGGCGTGAAAGTTTGATTTTATCCATGTCACACCTCCTTGTTTTTATCTGTAATTAACGCCACCGCTTTCTTCATAGCACTACGAATACGCGGGTAGGTACCACAACGACACAGAACTTCACTCATGGCTGATTCGATATCAGCTTCTGTCGGATTGGGATTACGTTCAAGTAATGCAGCAGCGGTAAGAATCTGGCCGGACTGGCAGTAACCGCATTGCGGTACTTCTTCATCAATCCAGGCCTGTTGCACTGGATGCGAACGATCACTGGATAAACCTTCAATGGTGGTAATCTCTTTGCCGATGACAGCAGACACCGTTGTCACGCAACTGCGCACCGGTTTACCGTCAACTAACACCACGCAGCTACCGCAGGCAGCAATACCACAACCAAACTTGGTGCCGGTAAGTTTCAGGCCGTCGCGCAGAGCCCAGAGCAAAGGGGTATCGGGTTCCATCGCCAACTCGTGGCGCTGACCGTTAACGTTGAGATACAACATGACTGGCCTCCCATGTATGGAGTTGATGTTCCTTGAGTCAGCAAGGCTATCACAAACATTCCGAATTTTGGAGAGTACTTTTTACTGGCGTAATCGAGTCTCAAACTTTAAACATAAACCAACGCTTATATTCAAGACAAACAGTGTATGCCTTGAAATATTTACGTGCAGACTACCAGAGAAAACCAAAACCCAACAACCACATAGAACCACCAATGTCAGTGCTGGGCACATTAAAAGTGGGAAAGCCACCATCAATCGGCATGTCACGGTATTGCAGTTGAAAACTATATTCAGTACTGATGTATTCAATACCAACCGCATAGAATAAGTTCATTTCAGTATCATCATCTTCAATGCTGCCGGGTAAACCAAACGTACTACCGGTGACATGTAATTTATTAAAATAAAGTCCAAGTCCTATTGTAGCAAACGCCCTGAACCGGCTCTCTTCCGGAATAAAACCACGCACGCCCGCTGTGATCGCAAAGGTATCAAGAGTCATCTCATCACTGATAGAACTGAATGGCGGTGCCGCTATGGTCGTATCATATTCTCGTATCAACATCAGCACATCAAAATCAAACCCCAGATGATCATAATCAATGAAGTCCTGGTGCACGCCAAAACCCAGGTTAAGGATTGTGGATTCACCACCCAGAACTGATTCTGATGTATCTGTTTCTATGCTGCCAATGAAAAATTGCAATATTGGTGTTGAGAACTTCTTATTTTCTGGATCAGGCAATTTAACCACACCACTATCTTCATAATTGATTTCTTCATAGGGCTCCAGTTGCACTTGATCCGTGTCGCCAGTTGATTCTTCTGCAAAACAAATCCCGGTCATCCCAAACAAGAGTATGATCAACAACAAATCAGAACTGTGTATTTTATTATTCATAGTTCCTTCCTCAAGGCATCTTTGTCCGCGACACCTTTAAAGTTAAAATCAGTCATTGGCACCCTCACTTGATAGGTCTCATCTGAGCTTGTGTCATATAACCAGAATTGAAGTTGTGCACCAGTAAATGCGGGTGTTCCGGCGACGGGTAGATAACTCAACAGGCCAGTAACTGAAGCACCGTGTTGTATAAGTGTTTTCCTTAATTGCTGGCTACGCAATTGAGTCACCTGAGCCTTGAGTAGAGACAGGCGTTCTTGCGACTCCGAGAATTGATGAATCATACTCGCCAGGACATCAGCAACCGTTACCGTTGTAGCTGCAACATTCACATCAACAGGCCCCAAAGCACGAGCAATTAATTGCGTAGCGCCTGTTGGTGATACCCAGTGACCATTTGGTAAAATCAGACGTGTTTCAGAACCGCGTAGTATAAAATTCTTCTTACCCTGATTGTGTATAGAAACCTTAATTACCGCCACATTTCCAGGCAGTTCTTTTTCCATGTTAAGCAGAGTAATTGTTTTTTGTGACTCCAGGTAAATTTCAACACCGGCCGGAACTGTTGAGGGAATGAATGGTGATGGCTTTTTCTTAACCACATCAATTAATTGATCATCAAACACCTCTCTTGATTGTAACCGTATTTTCTCAATTGCATCTGCAAGATCACCCTTAATATGAGTCCATACAACCTGAAAGATACCTAAATTGAATTCTCGCTGACCATGTACACGCCAGACTCGAAGTGGAACACCATTATTCTGGTAAATATTGAAACGATAAACAATTGAATGCAGATTACTATGACGTTCAGCCCCCAATCTAAAATGAAATTCTTCAATTACAGGTTCTATGATTATGTCAACATCATCTCGCGTGAATAGTTCAGTTTCATCCAGTTCAATGACCGATGTGAATAACTCTGGCAATACCTCCCTGAAAAATTCAACACTGTGTTCACCTAGAGGTACTACCCAGTGGATATCCGGAACACCGCGAATATATTCAAAATTTTTGAGTTCATCTGAATAGTAAACACCTATATTGAGCGGTATAGGAGTTAGCACTGGCTTCAGTTCAGGTACTGGTAATGACTCAGTCTCAGCTAAATAAACCGAATCATCCAATGCTGATTCTGACTGCACTGGATCAATATCGATAACAATCACATGAGTACAGCCACCAAAACTATGGATGAGCAGAACAAAGAATAAAACATGAAATACTTTCATTACAATCTTCCTGAAAGTAAATGCATCATGCAAAACCATTTACATGTTTATAATAATAAACCTGCCACCATGGGTTAGCAATCCAGGCCTGGGTCAATGACTTCTTGTATTAATGACTAATAATTCCATCTGATAAAATAATGAGTTTTGTTATTCAGGTATGATTTTTTAATTGATATTTATCAGATTCTAAACCATTCAACGAGGAAACAATCGATCAATGTTATTGTGAGAAATATCTGCTGCAATTTCACTGGGCAATTGCATGAGCCAGTGACGAGTTTCAGCAGCCGTCTCAGGCAGGTCAGCCCAACGACTCGGTTTGTATGTATCCATTCCAACAATGAAACGTGTTGAGTAATTAACTAATAGATTTCGCCATTGCGGTATTAACTGCTTATTGTCATCTAGCATACCGTCACGCAGTGACAGCTCAATGTAAAACCTCGGAAACCGATCTAATAATTCACGGAGAACATCAACAGGCACATCAAATCCACCGTGCGCCCACATCACTACAATATCAGATGCCTTATCTAGAATAATCCGCATACCTTCAAGATCTGTGTGTGCATGTAATGCCAGCTTATATTCGCGTGCAAGATCTATCATTTCAGCGATGGGCACCGAGCCAGCATCTCTCCCAAAAACATGGAACTCACCGAACCCGCGATAAGGTATACGCGTCATGTGCTCTAGCAGATAGGTTTTAAGTTCAGGGTCGTTAAACCAGAAATATCGATGCCGCCAACTCCTGTATGGCCGTAGCATGGGAATCACCACATCAGGGTTGGTTCGATATAGTATTTCAGCACCCTCCGTGGGCGTAGCAGACACCAGGGCACGGTTTATGTTTACATCCTTGAGCATGCGTAGCGCATGTTCAGCAGGTAACATTTCCCAGACATCTTTATCGTAATGAATATGGCCGTCATAAATAGTACCTGACATATCAGTCGCAGATACATGCTGAGAAAATAAAACCATCAAGATGAGACTTATTTTGAAGCGTTTCATTATAATAAGATAACTCGCTATTAAATCGGAATGTAATATAAATAGTAGTTAGTAGCCGTAATGTCTACTGGCTACCGAATTCATTGGCCAGAGTCTGAACAATAGCTTTCATCAGGTCGATAAATGTATCAATACCTTTCTGATTATGTTGCCTGCGACATTCATTAAGAGCAGAAAGACTCAGATTAAGCGCTGCATGGTAATTCCCTCTAGCGACAAAATGTTGAATTCTTTCAATCTCAGCGTCAATGTTCATTGTTTTACTCTTAAAGCATCAAACATTGGATATTAATATATGTAAATATTATCACGTTGAGTCGGTTAATATTTAGACTAGAAAATGAAATCCTTCGCCGTTCAACTGCTTCTTCCCCAAAAGCATATAAGACTAGGACATACTGTTCCGCTTTTTTAGTACTTGTACAGTCTTCATTAATACAGTTAATTTCTCAATACCTGCTTATAAGGTTTTTTTATTTTTATATGCAGTTTGATGACGGGTAGAGTGATAAGTCCTGTAATTGTTGATTCAAAACAATTCAATACGATCGTAACTGACACAATGTATAATGATGAATCACTAAGTTGTGTATTAACCAGGAGGATTTAATCATGGTTATACCACAAGAGCCTGTAATTAATGACTGGTATCGAGACTCTCAAGGAAGCACCATGAAAGTTGTTGCTTTTGATACGCATGATCAAATGGTCGAAGTACAACTATTTGATGGTGACATTACTGAATACGATCTCGATACCTGGTATCAACTGGGTGTGACTGAAATTCCAGCACCAGAAGACTGGTCAGGCCCATTTGACGACCTGGTCGCAGATGATTTCGGCAATACTGAACAGCCTATGCACCCGATTGACTGGAATGGTCCGGCCGATGAAATGGAACTGGAAGACTAATGCCTCAATCCCCCAATCAACAAAAATACCCGCTTCCAAAAAACTGGATCATGAATTTAATGGTGATTATGACGATAATCGCATTATATTTCATGCTAACTCAGCGAGTGGTGACAGAGCCAGTCTTGAGCATCCCTTATAGTGAATTCAAACAATTAATCAATAAAGGTGAAGTCGCGTCCATCACACTAAGAGGCAATCAAGCCCAGGGTAGTTTGGTACAGGCCACAAGCATTGGCCCAAATAATGTGGTAAGTAAAAATTTCAAAACACGCATTCCAGACATTGGTGATGATAGCCTTTTACCCGCGCTGGAAGCACAAGGAGTTGAAGTCAAAGTATACCGACCAGAACCCGAGGGTAATATCTGGACGATACTGCTGGGTTTACTACCCTGGGTATTTATTATTGGATTCTGGTTCTGGATTATTAAACGTGCACAACGCGACCTTCCGGGCGGACTGGGCGGCAAAGGCGAGTTTGGAAAATTCCTCCGCGGTACAGCTAGAATTGCGACTATTCCTGATATCACCTTTGATGATGTCGCTGGTCAAGATTCCGCTAAACAGGAAGTCAGTGAACTGGTTGAATTCCTTAAACATCCGGCCCAATTTCGTGAACTTGGAGCCGAAGTGCCACGAGGTGTATTACTGATGGGACCACCGGGCACTGGTAAAACCCTCATGGCGAGGGCTTTGGCCGGTGAAGCTGGGGTCAGATTCTATTCAATTTCCGGTTCTGAATTTATTGAGATCTTCGTCGGTGTCGGCGCTTCTCGTGTTCGTCACCTGTTTGAGGAAGCCAAAAAAAACTCACCAGCAATTATCTTTATTGATGAGCTCGACAGCATCGGCCGTACTCGGGGTACTGGCCTTGGCGGTGGCCATGATGAACGTGAACAGACCCTCAATCAGATCCTCGCTGAGATGGATGGCTTTAGCGGCCATGAAGCTATCATTGTGCTGGGGGCAACCAATCGGCCCGATGTGCTCGACCCGGCACTACTAAGACCCGGGCGTTTTGATCGTCATGTCGTGCTTGAATTGCCCGATCGAAAAGACCGTGTTGCCATTCTCAAAGTACACAGTCGCAAGGTCCCCCTGGCTGATGACGTCAACCTGGATCAGATTGCAGCCGGGACACCGGGTTTCTCAGGTGCCGATATCAAAAATCTGGTCAATGAAGCGGCGATGCTAGCCGCCCGTGAAAAGGCCTCTAAAGTCATGATGACGCATTTTGATAGTGCCCGCGACAAGCTGATGTTAGGTACTGTACGAACCCTGGCAATTCAGCCCGAAGAGCGACACCGCCTCGCGGTGCATGAAGCTGGACATGCGTTGGTGGCCTATTTTCTGCCGAATGCAGACCCAATCTATAAAGTCAGCATCATTCCACGTGGCAGAGCCTTAGGAGTCACGCATCAATTACCCGAACAGGAACGACACACTCTCCCGGAGGATTATTTAAAAGACCGACTGGTGGTCATGCTGGGTGGTCGTAGCGCAGAACAGGAGCTTCTAGGCAGTGTCAGCTCCGGTGCAGATGACGACATTGCTCAGGCGACAAGCCTGGCCCGTGCAATGGTGTCCCGTTGGGGTATGTCGAGGGAAATCGGTCCAGTTGATCTACGCGACAGTGAAGAACATCCATTTCTGGGTCGCGAAATTGCCCAGCCACGCCATTTTTCTGAACACTCAGCCCAGTCAGTCGATAAGGCCGTAAGAGAATTACTCGGAAATGCAGAAAAACAGGCCCTCGAGCTCATTGCAAAACACCAACAGCAACTGGATAACCTGATTAATGAACTTGAAGAACATGAAACATTAAACCAGGAGCAAATAAAAATTTGTCTTGGCAACAAGGTGAGTCAATTGAAACCAACCACCTCAAAATCCAGTCAACACTAAACAGGCTGGACACAATATTGTGACGATGACGTAGCGTGAGTTAAACCATGTTTCGTAAACAACTCATATCCTTGCTTAAAAATCACCCCATGGGGCTGTATGACATCGCTCAGTTACTAGAATCACCACTAAGAGATACTGAAGATGACCTGCGACATCTCATCAAAAGCCTCAGGCATTCGGATTATCATCTCGTCATTACACCAGCCTATTGTCGTCACTGTGGTTTTACATTTCATAAAGATAAAATCCATAAGCCAGGCAAATGCCCTCGCTGTCATAGCAGCTGGATTGAACAGCCATTAATAGAAATTACAGACAAAAAGCATCGGCATTAAGTAGATTCAAAATTCAACTATTTAAGCCTGAATTTCTTTTATGCCAGCATGATGTGACTAGTCAACTTTATTGCCCAATTCAATATCCGATTCCAGATCACTTGCAACAGCCGCTTTAAATACAGCTGGAGAAGTGGGTATTAACACTCGCGAGCAATACCGGTTTATTTCATCATAGAGCTGTTGAGGCTTGCTGATATAGCGACGTGAAAAATGGAACGGTACCAGCCGGGCAACCCCCGCAGCTGAAGCAATTTCACCGCAGGCACGCGTAGTCAGATGACCATTACGAATTGCATGATCGGTGTCGGCTTCACTAAATGATGCCTCACAAAAAAAGGTATGTGCATGATGCGCAAACCCGACCAGGCGCTGACGATTTTCCACTGTATCGGCAAAATCAGATGCATAAACTAGTTTCTTGCCTGGCAGTACAAGTACCAGCTCATCAGCTAAGGCTTTAGTAGATGCTTCACTTCCATCGGGCAGTTGAATCAGCGATGTCATATCATCTCTTAATAGCCGTTGTTTTAATTGATTCAGCCATTGACCCGGTTCGAGCCCACGTGCACTCAAACGATCCTTACGAATATTAAGTTGCTTATTTGGCTCAAAAGCATACGCCATAACAGGTGTACCCCGATGATCAAGCTGAGTCCCACAGATCCGATAGCCTGTTTCATCAAGTAATACCCCATCAACAACATAACTCTCATCCACCCACTGGATTTCAGTATAACCGGCCTGTAGGCGAAAATGCTGCAAGCGCCCATTATGAAACTCCATTACCTCAAAGCATGGCCCTCTGTCTTCAACACGATCCCATAAAATACCATTAATAAAACCAGCAATATGCTGGGCGAGACCTGGTGGTCCATAGAGTCGACAGGGTGGATAGTCACCGATACGCGATCGCAACAACCAGAGAAAACCCGAGATGTGATCCATATGGGCATGACTGATAAATACATCCGTCACTTGATGGGCAATACGCGCAGGTAAACGGCTACCATCACCCAGATCGAACAATATACTTCGTCGCTGATGTCTCACGCGCAAATGCAACAACGGGTCGCCAAACACACCATTAACCAACGCCACATCAACTGCACCGACGCGACCGGCAATTCGTGGGCCATCACTGACATTAACCGAGGGTAGAACATCGGCTGGAGGGAGATACTCAAAGCGTTCAGCTGCATAAGGTATTGCTGTTTCAATCACACCATCGATACTGCGTACTGCATCACGAATTAATAGTGTATCGGCAGCACTGACCTTTGTAGACAGTGAGACAGTTAATCGATTGCCTTCAACTTGCTGTACCTCACCCATAGTCACCGTAGCATGTCCATCTATTACCGCCAGTTGCCTGCCCGTCCAGGCATGGGTTTCCTCCAGTGGTGGCGGTGTCCCGACAATATTCACCCTGCTAAGATTAAATTGTTGTTCTATTGCATCAGCCAGATAAGTATCCCATTGGGCCGTGCGTTTGTGTGCCCGCACTCGCTTACCCGGCCGTGATGCATCTGTACTGGCTTGAATAACATAGACTTTAGCCGGTAATGACCGCAATTCATCAAGCAGTGGTAGTGGTCGATCGTCCACTGTCAGTGCCAATACCGTATGTGCAGCGGTGGCTTCGACCAGACCGGTTAGCAACTCACGTCCAGCCACACCCCGCACCACACCGGGGCTATCGACCAGCACCATAGCATTTTGATTATGCGGCATTAGCGACCTCACCGCTGCCACCAGAGGCAATCGGAATCGGCCTGCATCCAGTGTACATAAGGCCACATAATCACTTACTTGCCATGCAGACTGCTGCCAGTTTCCAAGTGACACTGAACCCGGCACACCAAATGCCGGTGAGCCAGGATCTGCGTTAATACACCAACATGATCGATTGGCAGCAGCCAGGGCGCCAGCTATCTGAGATACCAGTGTTGATTTGCCCACCCCTATAGGCCCAAATAGCAAGACACTGTGATCATCCCTCATTGCTTTATCCACAATAGTCGCGGCATCAAGTGCTAACACAGGGAAATCGTGATCTGAACTATGAGCAATCATATCGGTATTGGATAATGCTGAGCATTATTTGGAACATACGTCTGACATTTATAACGAACAATATAGCGCTTATGAATTTGAAATAAATTCACTTTGAACATCATACTTATCGCAGAAACTCCTCTGCAATCGCTTCCGATCCATGTTTTTCAATAAGTGACTGCAATTCTGCGGTGACTGTTTGGGCTTCATCATCATCCACTTCGCCTTCTGCGATCAATTTCGCTAACATTCCCTGCTCCAGCGCATTGAATAATTGAGACAGACTTGTTTCACCTAATTCATCAATACCCACTTCAATAAGTCGTGAAAGCGCCTGACTGGCACGTGGTTTAAAAAAACGGATGGCTAAGGCATCATCACCAAATTCATCGATCAAGGCATCGATTTCATTGCGCAGTTCCTGCAAGCGTTCATCAGAAAAACTGTTAAGTGGTATGGTAATGGTTTTAATATCCTTTAACACT
>JBFFSQ010000057.1:0-15437 GCA_041572275.1 Gammaproteobacteria bacterium | reverse complement strand
CCTAATGATTTGCAGCGCTCTGATCAGGGCGTATTCTCATTATTTTAGATTACGGGCAAGGATGCCTTATTCATTATCAGTTTAGCCGTTCTCAATTTTAAAAATATTTGCGCACCATAAACAGTCAATCCATGGTGCGCTCACCAAAATGGCGCACAAATCTGGTGCGTGTCATAAATTAAAAATATTTAGAAACTTAATGATTTTTTTATAAGTCACTGTTTTTTCATGCTTTTTAAAAGTTGGTACGCAGCATGCAATCACTAAGCTCATAAACTTTTGGTGTGTATCTTTGGTGAGCAAAGATAGTGAATATCAAGAGATTTAATTAAAAATACTTGTTTCTATAACTCGAGGAGAGCTCTCAATGAAACTTATGAAAAAACTGACTCCAGTAGCACTGGCAACTTCTATGGCAATGGCTGGTTTAGCAGCTCCTGGTATTGCGAGTGCTGAAATGTCAGCAAGTGCGTCAGTTGCAAACTTCTACTTGTGGCGTGGTCTGGATATTAGTGCGGGTGCGCCGCAGATGTCTGGTAGCCTGGATTATGCACACGATAGTGGTGCTTATGCAGGTGTTTGGGCGTCTAGTGAAGAAGCAGGTACTGAAACTGACCTCTATGTTGGTTATGCCGGTGAAGTTGGTGGTATGAGCTACGATGTTTCTTTCTGGCAATACCTGTACCCATCAGATAATGCACTGACTGGCCCAGGTAGTGATCTTACTGATAGTGATTTGACAGAATTTGTAGTTGGTCTTGGTTACGCAGATTTTGGTTTTGCTGTGTATTTTGGTAATGACACGGGTGGCGGTGATGACTACGAGTACGTTACTCTCGACTACACATTTGGTGATTTCAACTTATTGTACGGTACCTGGATGTTTGACACGGCTACAGGTGCAGACGATAGTCATCTGACACTGGCATATTCAGCTAGTGAGAACTTTACCTTCACAGTATCTATGGGTATGCAAGATGATGCGGCAACAAGTTCTTATGATGAAGATCCATTGTTCCATGTTTCATATTCACTACCAATCGACCTGAAGTAAGTCTTTACTTTTAAGTCCGAAAATATTCCGTCAGGGACGATGGAGTACATAAAAATAATAGAGTCAAAATGTAAATGCAAAAATTCATGCATTACATCATTTAAATAACGTCCCTAAAGAATTTAACTACGGCATCTCTTAAGGAGATTGAAATGAAACTGATGAAAAAGACTGCGATGGCTGCCGCGATGGCTGCTGGAATGGTCGTATCAAACATGGCGTTGGCTGCAGATACAATTAAGGTCGGTGTATTGCACTCATTATCTGGCACCATGGCAATAAGTGAGACGACACTGAAAGACACTGTTCTGATGATGATTGATGAGCAGAATAAGAAAGGTGGCGTGCTTGGTAAGAAACTAGAACCTGTAGTGGTTGACCCAGCATCAAATTGGCCGTTGTTTGCGGAAAAAGCCAGAGAGTTGCTGGAAAAAGAAAAGGTAGATGTAACCTTTGGTTGCTGGACCTCGGTGTCACGAAAATCTGTGTTGCCTGTGTATGAAGAGCTGAACGGATTGTTATTTTATCCCGTGCAGTATGAAGGTGAAGAGTCGTCTAAAAACGTTTTCTACACGGGTGCGGCGCCTAATCAACAGGCGATTCCTGCTGTAGATTATTTGATGAATGAAATTGGTGTTAAGCGTTGGGTATTGGCCGGCACTGATTACGTTTATCCTCGAACTACAAATAAAATCCTGGAAGCTTACCTGAAAGCGAAAGGTGTAGCAGCAAAAGATATCATGATCAATTACACGCCATTTGGTCATTCTGACTGGCAAAGTATAGTGTCTGATATCAAGAAGTTTGGCTTAACGGGTAAAAAAACAGCGGTAGTGTCAACGATTAATGGTGATGCGAACGTGCCCTTCTATAAAGAGTTGGGTAATCAGGGTGTGTCTGCTGAAAGCATCCCGGTTGTTGCATTTTCAGTTGGTGAGGAAGAATTGTCAGGTATTGATACTAAGCCACTGGTCGGCCATCTAGCAGCATGGAATTATTTCATGAGTGTTGATGCGAAGGAGAATGATGCTTTTATCAAGTCATGGCACAGTTTCATTAAAGATAAAAAACGTGTAACCAATGATCCAATGGAAGCAACGGCTATTGGCTTCAATATGTGGGTAAAAGCTGTTGAAAAAGCAGGTACAACAGATGTTGATAAAGTTGAGCAGGCGATGATCGGTATCGAAGTGCCTAACTTCACTGGCGGTACAGCGAAGATGCTTCCGAATCACCACCTTACCAAGCCAGTACTCATTGGTGAAATTCAGGAAGATGGGCAGTTAGATGTGGTTTGGAGTACAGAAGGTGAAGTGCCTGGTGATGCCTGGTCTGACTTTTTGCCAGGAAGTAAGGATGTAGTGTCTGACTGGGTTAAGTTGAAGTGTGGTAATTACAACACCAAAACTAAAAAATGTTCTGGACAGAATTTCTAATTTGAAATGAAGACTAGCGGATGCAGGTTCGACTGCATCCGTTTTTCACCCTGATAGTGCTAAGAGTGCCAGGGTATTAATTTGAACAATGATGTTCATAAAATAAAAAAGTAAAATTATGTGTATTTCTACTTTCGTCAACAGATTTTTTGCGGTCTTTATTGTCTGTTGTTACTCTCTGTTGTCGTCTGTCAATGTTTTAGCAGCTGAACTAGACGAATCTGTAAGTTTTGAGTCTATTATTCCTAAACTCGTTACTAAGAGTTATCAGGAAAAAGAAATAATTATTAGTGAATTGAGTGCGCTGGAAGATGTGCGAATATTACCTGTGTATAAAGAAATGCTCGAGGGTAAGCTCTACTATGCGAAAAAGACAAATAAAATTGTCTTTATTAGAGAGGTTTCTGATGGTTTGGCAATCACAGATGTTGTCTCTAATGAGGATTTAGGGGTTGTTGGTAAGCGTGAATTAAAAAAAGTAAAAGTTAATAATAAGCTGCGTGGAATGTTGCGTGGTGAGATAGCAAAGTTGAGTATAAAAAGTAAAGACTCTATGGTGCGACAGGCGGCAGTTATAGAGCTGATACGTGATCTGGATGTGGAATCAATTGGCTTACTGCGAAGTGCCTTGCAAGTTGAAAAAGATGAAGATGTTCGTGAATTAATTCATACAGCGCTGGCTGTTGATGATGTTAAAAGTGATGATAGAGAGATTCGCATGTCAGCAGTTATGGTGCTGAAAGACTCGCTCTATCCAGAAGCAAAGCAGGCGCTAAAGAAGTTGTTGGAAAAGGACGATTCTGGTGAGTACATAGAGAAAGATTATAAGATACGTCGTGCTGCACAGGGTGCACTCAAGACAATAGAATCACGTGTCAAGGTCAATGCCTTTGCGGAAACTGTTTTCTTTGGTCTGAGTCTTGGGTCAGTATTGTTATTGTCGGCTATAGGGTTAGCAATAACATTTGGCGTCATGGGTGTGATTAATATGGCGCATGGTGAGATGATGATGTTAGGTGCCTACACTACATACATTATCCAAAGCCTGCTGCCTGCATATATAGATTATTCCCTGTTTATATCAATACCCGCTGCATTTATTGTTGCAGGCTTGTTTGGAATAGCAATTGAACGAGGCATCATAAGGTTTTTGTATGGTCGGCCACTTGAAACTTTGTTAGCTACTTTTGGTGTGAGTCTAATATTGCAGCAACTGGTACGAACAACTATATCTGCACAAAATGTCACAGTGAGCACGCCAGAATGGATGAGTGGTTCACTACAGTTAAATCCGATCCTGTCTATTACTTATAATCGGCTGTACATTATTGTCTTCAGCTTGATGGTTTTCTTTGCCTTGCTTTACGTACTGAAGAAAACCATTCTTGGCTTACAGGTTCGTGCAGTGTCCCAGAATCGTGCAATGGCTAAGGCTATGGGCGTGCGTAGTGATTGGGTTGATGCATTGACCTTTGGGTTAGGCTCAGGTGTTGCCGGTATTGCAGGGGTGGCATTGAGTCAGCTGACAAATGTGGGGCCTAATCTTGGGCAGGCTTATATTATTGATTCATTTATGGTCGTTGTGTTTGGAGGCGTCGGTAACATTTGGGGTACTCTGGTTGGCGCTATGTCACTGGGTGTTGTGAATAAGTTTCTTGAGCCATGGTCTGGTGCTGTTCTGGCAAAAATATTCGTATTAGTCTTTATTATTCTTTTCATCCAGAAAAGACCGCGAGGGCTTTTCCCACAGAAAGGTAGAGCTGCGGAGCACTAGTCATGATTTTAAATAAATATGGTTTGAATATTCTAAATAATGATCGTGGCGGCAATATCTTCTTAAGTTTGCTACTGGCGTTAATGATAATGGTGCCAATAGCTAGCTTGTTAATGCCAGAGAATTCAAGTTTTCATATGGCTACCTATATGGTGACATTGCTTGGCAAATACTTGAGCTTTGCCTTATTAGCGATTGCGCTTGATTTGGTCTGGGGTTATTGCGGCATTCTTAGCTTAGGTCATGGTGCATTTTTTGCCCTTGGTGGCTATGCCATGGGTATGTATCTGATGCGTCAGATCGGTGACCGTGGTGTTTATGGTAATGCGGAATTACCGGATTTCATGGTGTTTCTCAACTGGCAGGAGTTGCCCTGGTACTGGCTAGGCTTTGATATGTTCTGGTTTGCCATGTTGATGGTGATACTCGTGCCGGGTTTGTTGGCACTTGTGTTTGGCTGGTTGGCATTCCGGTCTCGGGTCACGGGTGTTTATTTATCGATAATCACACAGGCATTAACTTTCGCGTTAATGTTGGCATTTTTTCGGAATGAGATGGGTTTCGGAGGGAATAATGGTTTAACGGATTTTAAAGATATCCTCGGTTTTGATTTGCAGTCAAATAATACTCGTGTGGCGCTATTTTTAATATCAGCTCTAATGTTGGCACTGGGCTATCTCGCATCGCGATATATTATTAATTCCAAACTTGGTCGTGTGGTGATTGCTATCCGAGATGCAGAAGATCGCGCACGGTTTATTGGGTACCGTGTTGAAAGTTTCAAGTTGTGGGTGTTTGTGTTCTCAGCGGTTTTGGCTGGTATAGCAGGCGCCCTGTATGTGCCACAGGTTGGTATTATTAATCCTGGAGAGTTCTCACCGCTTAATTCTATTGAGTTGGTGGTATGGGTAGCTGTTGGTGGTAGAGGAACTCTGTATGGAGCAGTGGCTGGCGCATTCATTGTGAATTATGCAAAAACGTACTTTACAGGTGTGATTCCTGAGTTATGGCTATTTGCACTAGGTGCACTGTTTATTGTTGTAACAATATTCCTGCCAAAAGGTATCGTAGGATTAATTGCTCAGTATAAAACAAAAAACGAAAAGGGGGTTCAACATGAGCCTGCTTGAAGATGTTAGAGAAGTGATGCGTCGAGATCGAGTATTCGATTTTGTTGCTGAAAATCGTTATCCATTACAGGGACGGCATACGGTTACGCGTGACGAAGTGGATGTTAGTCATGGGCCGATTCTATATCTTGAGAATATCACGGTAAGCTTTGACGGCTTTAAAGCACTCAATGATTTAACGCTGTATATTAACTCAGGTGAGTTGCGGTGCATCATCGGTCCCAATGGTGCTGGTAAAACCACAATGATGGATGTGATTACAGGCAAGACTCGACCTGATGAAGGTACTGCATATTTTGGTCAAGTGATGGATCTTACACGGATGACAGAATATGAAATTGCGACAGCCGGCATTGGAAGAAAATTCCAGAAGCCAACAGTGTTTCCTCGGCACACAGTGTATCAGAATCTAGAGCTGGCTATGCGGACAAATAAGGATGTTTGGCCATCATTGTTTGCAACGTTGAATACTCAACAGAAAGAAAGAATCGAAGAAATAAAAGAAATAATTGGTTTACATGACCATGCGGCAATTGAGGCGGAGTATTTGTCTCATGGGCAGAAACAATGGTTGGAGATTGGTATGTTGTTGATGCAAGACCCATTGCTTCTCCTTGTTGATGAGCCAGTTGCAGGTATGACACACCAGGAAATGGACAAAACAGCTGAGTTATTAAATAAATTGGCGGGCAAACATTCAGTCGTGGTGGTTGAGCATGATATGGATTTTGTCAGATCTATTGCGAATAAGGTAACCGTATTACATGAAGGGCATGTGCTGGCAGAAGGCAGTATGGATGAAATGCAAACTGACCCGAGTGTCAGAGAAGTATATCTTGGGGAATAAGCATGCTTAATATAAAAAATATTAATCAATATTATGGTGAAAGTCATACGCTGTGGGATGTCAATTTAGATATCGATAAGGGCGATTGTATTTGTCTGATGGGTCGCAATGGGGTTGGTAAAACAACTCTACTAAAAACAGTTATGGGTTTGGTAAAGGCAAAATCAGGGTATTTAGAATTTGAAGGTCAGGATCTCGTTAATAAGACAGCAGAAACCCGCGCTAAAGTAGGTATTGGTTATGTGCCCCAGGGCCGTGAGATATTTGGTCAGTTAACGGTAGAAGAAAACTTACGAATTGGTTTGAATGCGCGCAGAGATAAAGTGAGGGAAATCCCGGAACGTATATTTGAGCTTTTTCCCGTGCTGAAGAAAATGCTACATAGAAGAGGTGGTGACTTATCAGGTGGTCAGCAACAGCAGTTGGCGATAGGTCGCGCTTTGGCGATTGATCCAAAAATACTGATTCTAGATGAGCCTACGGAAGGTATTCAGCCAAATGTAGTTCAACAAATTGGTGACGTTATTATACAACTGAATGAAGAAAGTAATATGACTGTGCTACTGGTTGAGCAGAAATTACATTTTGCACGACGAGTGGGTAAAGAATTTGTAATTTTAGATCGTGGACGGAATGTGGCTGCAGGTGACATGACTGAGTTGAATGATGAGTTAGTACAGCATTACTTAACAGTTTAAGCTTTAATTTCATTTAATTAATATTGTCATTCGTCTCACACGCTGTGATCGCTCTTGCGACCAGGTTAACTACAGTAGATTGATGCTTGTGAGCTCAATCTTCTAGTGACTATATGAGTATTAAGGTTGATCAGCATTGAGTGTTTTCATACAAATACTAAGGCTGTTGATCGATTTCCTGTACCTGAATAATTTTTTTCACGCCATCACAATCTCTTAGAAAAAGACTCTTAAACTAGCTTGGTTTCCATTGCACTTGCCTTGTGCGCCATGACGCACCATAAATGTGCAGCGGGTGCTAATTTAGTGCGATTGTTTCTCTATATACATGCCTGGATGCGCGGTCAGGTGTCTAAGTCTTTGTATTTTAATAAAAAAAGTATTTTGGCACGGCCTCTGCTTTATTGGTGTGACAGATTTAAATAAACAATGACTAGTACCTGGGCGCCATAGGGTTTCCATATTCAATTTGAATGTATTAGTCCCTGTTGAAGCAATTGTATGTTCCTGGAACTTACTGTCCTTTTGGAGAAACGTAATGAAATTAGTAAGTGCAATCATAAAGCCCTTCAAGCTTGATGATGTGCGTGAAGCACTATCAGATATTGGCGTACAGGGTATTACAGTGACTGAAGTTAAAGGCTTCGGTCGACAGAAAGGTCACACCGAGTTGTATCGCGGTGCTGAGTATGTGGTTGATTTTCTACCTAAAGTGAAAATCGAAGTCGCCGTTGATGACGGTATTGTTGACCAGGTGATCGAATCTGTTCGCAATGCCGCCAATACTGGCAAGATTGGTGACGGCAAAATCTTTGTCTATCCGGTTGAACAGGTTATCCGTATCCGTACGGGTGAAAGTGGCGTTGAAGCGCTTTAATTACGGGGAGATTTAGATCGTGGAAAATCAAATTTTTGAACTTCAGTATGCAATGGACACCTTTTACTTCCTGGTGTGTGGTGCATTAGTTATGTGGATGGCCGCCGGCTTCGCTATGCTGGAAGCAGGCCTGGTTCGTTCCAAGAATACAACAGAAATTCTGACCAAGAATGTCGCACTGTTCGCGATTTCTTGCATCATGTACCTGGTTTCAGGCTACGCAATTATGTATGAAGGTGCTTACTTCCTCAGCGGTATCGCAGGTGGTGAGACTCTGGTTGCAGATGCACTGGCGGCATCGAAAGAAAATGGTTTTGGTGGTGATTCAGTTTATTCTGGTGCCTCTGACTTCTTTTTCCAGGTTGTTTTCGTAGCCACTGCAATGTCTATCATTTCAGGTGCGGTAGCTGAGCGTATGAAACTGTGGGCTTTCCTGGCTTTCGCCGTTGTGATGACTGGTTTCATCTATCCAATGGAAGGTGCCTGGACCTGGGGTAGTGCTTCTGTCTTCGGCATGTACACCTTAGGTGACCTTGGTTTCTCTGACTTTGCCGGTTCAGGTATTGTTCATATGGCTGGTGCTTCTGCTGCTTTAGCCGGTGTTCTGTTGCTGGGTGCTCGTAAAGGTAAATACGGTGCGAACGGTCAGGTGAATGCAATTCCAGGTGCCAACCTGCCATTAGCGACACTGGGTACTTTCATCCTGTGGATGGGCTGGTTCGGTTTCAACGGTGGTTCGGTGCTGAAACTGGGCGACATGGCCAGTGCCAACTCAGTTGCTATGGTATTCCTGAACACCAATACAGCTGCGGCTGGTGGTGCGATGGCAGCTGTTATTACTGCCCGTTTACTGTTCGGTAAAGCTGATTTAACCATGCTGTTGAATGGTGCATTAGCGGGTCTGGTTGCGATTACTGCTGAGCCTTCAACGCCAACGGCTTTGGAAGCGACTCTGTTCGGTGCTATCGGTGGTGTTCTGGTTGTATTCAGCATCATCACGCTAGATAAACTGAAGATTGATGATCCAGTCGGTGCAATTTCAGTTCACGGTGTGGTTGGTCTGTTAGGTCTGCTGCTGGTGCCTGTGACTAACAGTGATGTGAGCTTCTCAGGCCAGATCATCGGTGCGCTGACAATCTTTGTCTGGGTGTTCGGTGCCAGCCTGATTGTATGGTCAATCCTGAAAGCTGTCATGGGTATCCGTGTCAGTGAAGAAGACGAATATGAAGGCATGGATCTCGTCGACTGTGGTATGGAAGCCTACCCAGAATTTACCAATAAATAATATTGGTAAATAACCAGTAGATTAGACTCCTGCTGGTATGGTCAGGATGACCGATATATCACGATGCCATGGATGGCAATGAGTGATTATGTTCAAGTATGAACAGAAGCAATGGTCAAAGCTCAAGGACGAGCAATAGTACTTTAGCCGGGTAGTTTTACTGCCCGGCTTTTTTGTGCGCGAAGTAAAAATAGTGATAGTCATGTCACAGTCTGGCTAATTAATCATCAATGTAGAAGTAAGATATTTCAGTGTATGAAATACATGATGATATGATTCATATGAATACTGACGATGAATAAGAAAACAGTGGAGTTTGTATGAAAACATTAAAATTTCTACCGGGTGTTGCCCTGATTGCTGGTGCTGCTTTGAACCCTGCTATGGCACAGGAAGCTGTAAGCAGTTCTCAGATGAGTGCGAATGCAGCGTTGACGACAAATTATGTCTGGCGTGGCTCGACTCTGTCAGATGATGGTCCGGCTGTTCAGGGTGGTTTTGACTGGTCGAACAAAGACGGCTGGTATGCTGGCGTCTGGGGCTCGACTATCGATACACCGACTGCTGACCTCGAAATCGACCTGTATGCTGGTTATACCTTCCAGAATTACGATGCAGGTATCATCATTTACACCAATGAAGATGATTTCCTGGGTGATGCCGATATTATCGAATTAAAACTGGCTGGTGACTTTGATGTTCAGGGTGTGCCAGTTGGTGCTGAATTGTATATTTCACTGGATACTCCGACACTAGTTGGTGATTATCAGTATCTGACGGTTAATGCTGGTTTTGATGTTGAAGGGATTGCGGTAAAACCTTATTTGGGTACTTACTTTGGTGATCTCGACGGCATGCATTTTGGTGTTGTTGGTAGCAAGGTGATGGACCAGTTCCATGGCGTTGAACTGAGTGTGGGTCTGGATATTTCCGATGATGATATTGTCGGTCCAGGTGCCGATGACACTTTCCTGTATGTGATGGCGGCCAAGACATTCGATTTGTAATCGAACGTGTTGTAACACTGAAGCCGGACAACGTTTTTGTCCGGCTTTTTTTTGGTTCGGAAAAAGTGCTAAGCTGTATTCACTCCTGAACTGAAAACTATTTAAAAACCTGCCCCATGAAGACGATTATTTACCTGATTTCTGTAGTATTGGCCCTGCTGTCATGGACGGTGAAGGCCGAAATATACAAGTGGGTGGATGAGCAGGGTCGTGTCCATTATGGTGATAAAGCTGTGGATAACAGTGAGCCCATGAATGTGCCCAGTGAAAAAAAGCAATCATCTTCAGCGAGCCCGGAGGATCGTAAGGAACGGCGTCAACGTTTGTTGCAGGCTTTCGAAGAAGATCGTGCTGCCAGAAAACAGCAAGCTGAAGAAGTCAGGCAAAAAAAAGCAAAACTCAGTCGTCAGTGTGTAGTGGCGAAAGATCAGTTGCGGGGGATGCAGCGTTCAAATCGCTTATATGATCTGGACAAAAGTGGTAACCGCGTCTATCTGTCCGATGAGCAGCGTCGCAATGCGACGGCACGATTGTCAGCCGAAATCAAAAAACACTGTAAATAAGTCGTGAAACTGGATTTAAGTGTCCGTTGTGTTTGACAGTGAGCCGATGACCCGGCCCAGGGCGCGATCGAATATCGACTGATCTGCAATTAGTACAGATTTTTTGTTTTCCAGTTCGTCAGAAAAAGTATCTGCATATTTATCCAAAACGTTAGCGCCCAGGCGATCAACGAAGACCAGGCGTGCATCTTCTAATATGATGACCGATAATTTTAAACGGCGAACAGGGCGGTCATCACCATCAAAAATTTCGAACCAGGCGCCGGGTTTTACATTGGCAGGTAATCGTGCAATCTTTTCACGAGCGGCACTGGCCTGTTGATCCATAGGAGAGGTTTCATCTCGCTCTGAGTGTATGTCAGGCAGACTGTCAAAGGCAGCCATGTAATCCTGCTCACTGGCTGTTTCGTCGATGTCAATTTCAACAACGGGTTCAGTGTTCTGGAATTCAGACTCGGCCAGCATCCGGGTGTAGGTTTGTTTCAAATGAGCAATGGCATTTTCAACAGCTGAACTGTTTTGTTTGGTGTCATTGAGGAGTTCTTCAATGGTTTCTACCAGAGGCGTGTGATTGTCATTGAGCAGTGTCCAGGTGTCTGAACTGGTAATGGGCTGCAGACTTTTCAGCAACATAATTAAAATGCTGACGGCTTCATTCCATTCGTCGCTGTCTTTACCAAAACGGAAGAAACGGTGGAACATCAAAGTAGACCAATGTTTGAGGATCAGCGGTTGTAGTTCCTCAGCTATCTCCATGTTACCAATGCGATACTGTAATTCAGATAGCACCACTTGTCGGGCATATTCCTGCAGTATTTGCTGGTGAGTTTGCTTCTCTTTCTGTTGCTGTTTTTTCTGCTCAATATCCGATAGCCGTTTAAGTGAGCTGAGAGCGGTCTGGAAACTGATGACGTTCTGGTCAAAGCTGCTGAGTAGCTGTTCAGTAATCAGTTCTATTGTTCGGTATAGGGTGTTTTCCTTGTCTTCAATACCAATGGACAGATGAGCAATGGTATCCAGAACCATACGGGCTGGATGCTTTCTGTTCTTGATGAAGTTGATATCCAGCATCGCCATTTTGATGACAGGTACCTGATAACGCATTAACAGGGACTTGATGATATGTGAAATATTGGGGTCATCGAGGAAAGCCCCGAACACCATTTCAATAAAATCGATAATCTTGCCGTCGATCTGATTGACAGTTTTGGACAGGGTGACACCGGAGGTGATTTTAGCCATGCTGGTGAGCAGAGCGCGTTTGAAGTCCTCGGTTTCCAGGCTTGATTTCTGTCCGACAATGTATTCTGGCTTATAGCTGAGCTGGAGATTGGTCAAAGCCTTGAGCACATCACGACGGTCAAAATATTGCTGGTTCTTGCCCTGAGGTGATGAGGCCTGTTTGTCGTCATCACTGTCGCCGTGTATGAAGTCATTGAGGACTTTTGAAGCCTTGTCAGTATCCAGCGTATCTTCAGTGCTGCTCTTTTCCTCGGGCTGGGAAAAGGATGTCAGAAATATATTGTTCTGCACCGGTTTTTGTACTGGCACGGTAATTTTGATCTGCGGCAGTATGTTGGCATCAATGAGCAGTTGGTTGATGCCGTTATAGATATTATCAAGATGGCTGACCACTTCATTATCGAACAATTTATAGAGAATCAGCTTGTGCCGGGTAGTGAGTTCGACATCTTTCAATGCTACACGGAAGGCTTCGCAGATATGTTTGGGTTGTAAGGCTTTCTGGTCAAAAATGGCCGTTGTTTTGACCGCCAGGAATTCCAGACGGGCTTCCAGGTGACCGATGGCTTCTGCAAATAGATGACTGGCTTTCGAGTCCATGGTGGTAACGGCAACACGTTCTTCCATTTCATCCCGGTCAAGTTGCATCAGTTGATCTTCATCCAGTTCTTCGACCGCTCCAGGTCGATTCTGATGAACGGGTTTAAGGTATTCCTTGAGGGCCTGGGCATATTTCTGCGTGATGTCTTTGCGTTGCAGACGTAACATTCGCATGGTGTCGAATGACTGGCTTTTGTCGGTATTAGAGTCAGCGGTTTCAGCGAGTAAAAACAGGGAGTCATCGGCGCTGTTGAACATGTTGGTGAGTAGCTCGGACAGCTTTTTGTTCAGGCATGAGGCAATGTCGGCAACTAAAGCCTTGTAGGGGGCATTGCTGGCATTTTTGGCACTGTCGAGTGTATGAATTTTCGCGCTCATGTCTCTATCCTGTTATTAAAGGGATGGACACAACATGAACCATAAGGCTGCTTGATTTTAAGCGGCATATGGGCTGGAGCTGATGGAGTGTGCATCTAATCCCTATCCGGCAGTCTGGCTGCCAAAGATGCTTTATCATTTGATTCTGTGCAATTTCTTGAATTATTAATATTGTTGCAACAATTACACAGTAGACTTTTGGTTAAATTGATTATGTGAAGTGCGTCACATTTTCATTGCCTTTAGTTTATATTTAGCACAGCTTAAATAGATGTCAAGTCTATGCGGTGAAGTCATATGCTTGACTGGCTGATATAAGACCGTGCTGATATGGGGCCTACAGGCTGTGTTCGACGCGGGGGCAGATAATATCCAGTACCTCGCCTGTTTGCTCCCATGCCTGCTCCATAATTTCGGGGAGCTGGTTTAAATTAATACCCGTAATGTCCAATGTCTTCGGTTCAAATGATGGATCATCGTCGAGCAGGTGTTCATCCAGTTCAATGTCCGGGCCAATCGCATTCACAATACAATTGGCAATATGAACAATTGCCGTTTCAACGGGATAGTTTTTGGCCGCCAGCGGATTGTGATGGTAGGTCACGGTATCTTTCAGGGTGTCAGCAAGATTCCAGGCCCTGATCAGCGCGCCACCAACATCGGCATGGGTAAAGCCGAATAATTCCTGTTCAGCATGGAAGAGGACGCCGTCAGAGTTGGCAGAGGTTTCCAGTACCTGTTGCGAGAGTTTGGGTTCCTTGTAATACAGGATCAGTTTGCCGATGTCATGGAGGATGCCAGCGACGAACAGGCGTTCGCCATGCAGGATGTTGCATTGCTTGGACAGTAGTCGCGCGATAATGCCGGTATGTACGCTGTGTCGCCAGAACAGATCGATATCCACCAGTTGGTTGGGCATGCGTTTAAAGGTGTCTACAGCGGAGGTGGCGAGGATCAGATTTCTCAGGTCATCCTCACCGATGATGGAAACGGCTCGGCTGACCAGCTCAATCTTGACCCGGAGACCGTAAAAAACACTGTTAACGATGCGTAAAATGCGGGCGGTGAGTGAGGGATCATGACTGATGACTTCGCCCAATTCCTTGGCAGTGTGGTTCGGGTTTTCCAGTACCTCGTTTACACGGATGAATATTTCCGGCAGTGAAATGAGATTAATAACGCCTTTAACTAGGTCATCCGGTTGCTGTGGCATGGTTTGGTTTCCTGTCATTTTTTCTAATTGATATACAGCTTGCCGCCAAGGCAGACACAATCATCACTATCTAATCATGGTTCAAAAAGGCTGAGTTTTCTAGTGATTAATGTCTAACTGTTCCTGAGTTAATGGGGCGTTTATAAAAATGGTAAGACGTCGTGTTCGGATAGGGAGGCTGGCTAAACCAGTTGTGCACGAGCAATCAGTTCCCGGACGCTGCAAACATGGTTGCCAAAGGCAACACGCTGGTTGATATCGATATAACCTTCCTTGAAAGGTTTGCGCTGATTGCCGTCCATGATGAAGGTGCCATTGGTGGAGCCCAGGTCGGTCAGATAAATGCTGTTATTTAAGACGACCAGCTCGGCATGGCGACCACTGGTTGTTTTATCAAACAACTGGATATGGCCATTGCGTCCGATGATGTAAGAGCGGTTTTGCATGTAATTTACCCATCAGGTAACAGGTTTGCTATTGTTGTATGCAGTTTATAGTCTGAATTCAGGATGTTGATGTGAGCTGGTTCAAAGACTGGGCATCAGGTAACAGGAATCCCTGAGTGGTGGCACTCAAGGTTGATTACGCATGAAATCAGCGGTTTTGAAGAATGCAGCTGTCAGTTCCTGCTTCAGGTTTGTGTCGATATTGAGATCGTCCATGGCTCGAGTGATGCACAGCATCCACTGATCGCGTTCTTTTTCGCCAATGGCAAAAGGTAGATGACGCTGGCGTAAACGCGGATGACCATATTTTTCTATATAGAGTGAGGGTCCACCCAGCCAGCCGGACAGGAACATAAACAGTTTCTCGCGGGCATTGCTGAGGTCAGGCGCGTGCATGTGTCGAATTTCGCTGGCTTCTGGCAGTGTATCCATCAGTTCATAGAAGCGATTGACCAGATCTCGAAGCATTTTTTCGCCGCCGAGGCGGTCATAGTGTGTATTTTTCATGATTTTTAGATGAAATGACTCAAATCGCGCTATTTTACACCCATCCTCCATGATTAATATGCTGTATAATGCGCGCCCCTTGATCTAGATCTTTATACCCGGTTGTTATTATGAAATTACGGAATATTGCCATTATTGCCCATGTTGACCATGGCAAAACTACTCTTGTTGATGAATTGCTCAAGCAATCAGGAACCATAGACACCCGTGTCGATCTGGAAACCTGTGTCATGGATTCCAATGACCAGGAAAAAGAACGCGGCATTACTATTCTGTCGAAAAATACCGCCATTAAATGGAATGACTACCGGATTAATATTGTTGACACTCCCGGACATGCTGACTTCGGTGGTGAGGTTGAGCGCGTTCTGTCGATGGTT
>JBFFSQ010000056.1:0-15578 GCA_041572275.1 Gammaproteobacteria bacterium | reverse complement strand
GAATAGCCAGTATCCTGGTGATTATTATCATTGCTTTAATGAATTCAGAGAAAGCACACTTGTATTCCAATTAACCTAATGATCAATTAACAACAGGCTAGTTTGTTACTAATCCTCCAGTATGTGCTATATAAAAAAGATATATATCAAAAATACATGTGCATTTTTAGATCTCATGTCTATGGAGTGATTGAAATTGAAAAGCATGCACCTTAAGTGCAGATATGAGCCAGCAGAATAAAAATTATAAGAAAACCTATCTGATCTATACCCTGATGGCGATTATTGCGATCGGAAGTGTAGCTACGATACAACAAATATTCTTTTATGGTGGTATGAACCCTAAGTTTTACATGCTACCCCTGGTCGTGGCACTGCTGATAGGCAGCTTGCTGGGGCATGCAGGTGTGCTGAAGAAAAAGCTGCGTTATAAGAGCGATCAGTTCCGAGCCATTGCTGATCTGGCTATTGAATTTACCTATATCCGGAACATAGATGGCCACTATGAATATGTTTCACCATCCTGTCTTGCGATCACCGGATATAATCAACAGGAGTTCTATCAACAATCCAACCTGATGGATCAGCTCATCCACCCCGATGATCTGCATTTATGGAGCAATCACGTTCACCATATCAACGAGGGAGGTATACCCCAAACCCTGGATATTCGACTGACCCGAAAAGACGGAAAAATTGCCTGGATCAGCCATCTTTGTAGCCCGGTATTTGATGATGATGGCGAACAACAGGGAGTGCGTTCGACCAATATGGACATTACCCGAAGGAAACAATATGAAGAACAGTTTCGGCGCATGGCGTATTTTGACCCCTTAACCGATTTACCCAACCGCCATTCACTGGAAGAAAAACTTCAGGAACATATCAGCGAAAACTCAACTGATAATGTATTTGCCTTATTCTTTCTCGATTTAAGTCGCTTTAAGAATATCAATGACAGCTTTGGGCACAGTTTTGGTGATCGTCTATTAATCGAAATTGCACAACGTTTGACACATATACAGGAAAACCTGTTCATCAGTCGCTTTGGTGGTGACGAATTCGTTCTACTATCGCCCTCGGTAAAAAATGATGAACAGGCTCTGGCTATCGCCAAACAAATCATCAAGGACATCGAAAAGCCCCTGGATATCGAAGGCGTTGAGCTCTATGTCTCGGGCAGTATAGGAATTGCACTCTATCCAAGAGATGGCAAAGACCCGGACACCCTGATCAGTCGTGCTGACGCGGCAATGTATACCACCAAGGGTAACAATAACATGGGTGCCGAAATCTATTCGGCTTCCGTTGGCGACCAGGTGAAGCACTTCATATCTACAGAACAGAAAATATATAAAGGCATTAAAAACGCTGAATTTGAGGCCTTTTATCAACCTAAAATCAGCCTGTCAGATGAGCGTATTGTCGGTATGGAGGCCCTAATTCGATGGAACCACCCCACTGAAGGGATGATTATGCCAGGTGACTTCATTCACATTGCCGAAGAAACGGGGCAGATCACTGAACTGGGGCAAATTGTTTTCAATCAGGTAAAAGCCGATCTGGATCGCTGGCATAGTCAAGCTATCGCTGTACCTATCGCCATCAACATCTCAGCGCGTCAGTTTTCCAGCCAGCAATACTGTGACAGCTGCATGCAACAACTACAAAACCTCACATTTAATCAGAACATGCTTGAACTTGAGGTCACTGAACAGGTATTTCTTGGCGATCTGGAACATGCTAAAAAACGCTTACAGGCGTTCAGGGACCATGGCGTCAGTATTGCACTGGATGATTTTGGCACTGGCTACTCATCGTTAAATTACCTGAAGCAATTACCCATCAACACACTGAAAATTGATATCTCATTTGTACGTGATCTGGCACAAGGCAATCGCACCTATGCCATCCTCAAATCTATCCTGGCCATGAGCCGAGACCTTGGCCTCAATGCGGTTGCCGAAGGCGTTGAAACCGAGCAACAAAAGCTACTACTTCAGGAACTCAGCTGTGAAGTTGCCCAGGGCTATCTGTTCCATAAACCGATGCCGGTCGCGGATATCGAACGTCTCTTATTGGCTCAAAAATAACACTTAGCTTTTTGCTTCGTTCTAGAGTCGATGTAAGATAGTAGTAAATTACTATACCGATTATTTCCAATGCCGATACCAGACACCCACAAGCTGCAACAACTGGCACAGGATGTTGGCCAGAATCTGATCGCACGCTCATCTAAACTGGCCACTGCCGAATCATGTACCGGTGGCTGGGTAGCTAAAATCATCACCGATGTCAATGGATGTTCCGCCTGGTACGAGTGCAGTCTGGTGACCTATAGCAATCAGGCTAAACATGAGTTACTGGGTGTTGAAACCGCCATTCTCCGGCAACATGGGGCGGTAAGTCAGCCGGTTGTAAAGGCCATGGTACTGGGCTTGCTAGATCGTTGCGACGCGGACCTGGGCGTCTCTATCAGCGGTATTGCCGGACCCGGTGGTGGTAGTGATGAAAAACCGGTCGGTACTGTATGGATTGCCTGGGCCAGGCCAGGGCAGGTGATTGAAAGCGTTCGTTTTTGCTTCGATGGTGATCGCGATGCCGTGAGACGTCAGGCAGTTGAGCAAGCTTTCAAAGGTATACAGCGGATGCTAGACTGTGAATAAGCACCGACTGTTCTTCGCCCTCTGGCCAGATGATGAAACGCGCACCCTTATTGTGAAAACGTTTAAACAAGCGCCACAATCTCGCCTCAAAGGACGAATCATAAATCCTGCTAACCTGCACCTGACGTTACACTTTATTGGTAATACCACAACTGAGATGCTTGAATGCCTGCATCAGGCAGCTCAAACCGTTACTGGTAAACCATTCCAATTAAATTTCGACCGTTACGGACACTTCTACAGAGCACGTGTTTTCTGGATGGGCTGCACTCACACGCCCGAGGCACTGACAAATCTGTATCAGGATCTTGGCACGGCACTCAGCCAATGTGACTACACAGCTGAACCCAGACCCTATGCACCACACCTGACACTGATGCGAAAGTTGAATAAACCCGGTGATTTAGAAAGCTTTCAACCCATTTCATGGCAGGTTAACGCCTTTGTACTAGTTGAATCTGTCAGCACAGAGCAGGGCGTACACTATGAAGTGATTCAACACTATCCACTGAGTGAAAATTCATAAAAAGGCCCAGCCCGCAAAGGGCTCAATCTCATCTCTATTCTCGACAATCAACTGATAAGCATTGGGATTCAGAGAATGATCGTTGGTGGTGTCCACCGCCATCCGTTGCAGCACATAACCCACCAGGGCACGTCTGACCTTGAGCTCGATAATGTCATCCACCATGTTGTAATCATAGTTCAGCGTCAGGTGTTTCTGTTCACTTAGACCTGGGTGTGGTTTGAGTTTCAACGTTACAATTTCCACCCAATCATCGTCATAATTCGAACTTGATTCAGCCGCTTCATCCAGCATCTGGGCTTCAACAATACGTGACAGTACGAAATCACGAAAATCAAAGGTTTCCTGGCTATAAGCTCGAACATGCCATCGCAGACCATTATTGATCATGGCATGGGGCTCAATCACACGATACTCATTACTTTCACGACCTGACAGGGAATGATAACGCACGCGCAACTGCTGCTGATGTTTAATAGCTCGTACGATTTGTGCCAACACCTGTTTCGTGGGCAGACGAGCGGGCAGAGGCAATTTTTCAACCATGACCCCATAAATAAATGACTCACCCGATGGATTTTCGACACTGATCAAATTATCCGCAATCATGGGTAATACGGTGCTCGGCGTTAAATCGGCAAATACTTCTGTGAAAGTCTGACTGGGCACAAATCCAAACACACCGGGCTCATAGATGAGATTATCAGGTGCCAGTTCGTTGTAGAGCTTGAGATCTTTAGTCGCGGCAGGGTCTGATATGCCAAAGGCCCTGGCCAGTGCACTGCGACTAATGATGCCCGTATAAAATGCCATGATTTCGATAAACTGTAGCCGTTGTCGGGCCGACCACTTAATCTCATTGGGCAATTTCGCTGTTTTATCCACAATATTTTCCCGTTATACCTGTCTTATGCAGTGTACTAAAATTTTTATGATGTTGATAATATATGCAAGGTGATATTTTTTATCAACATGGTATTTTTTATTGACTTAGAAAAATGTATCGTCTAATCTACACCTAATGACGCAACAACGGTCCTTTAACTGAAGTTGCAGACAACACCCATAACTTAATACACATGCAGATAACCGAATTCATACGGGGGAACACAAAATGGATGACAACAAGAAAATGGCACTGAGTGCCGCTTTAAGTCAAATCGAAAAACAATTTGGCAAAGGCTCAGTAATGCGTATGGGCGATGCCGGTGCATCAGCAGATATTCAAGCTGTGTCAACTGGCTCTATAGGACTGGACGTTGCCCTGGGCATTGGTGGTCTTCCCCGTGGTCGTATCGTTGAGATCTACGGCCCTGAATCATCCGGTAAAACAACTTTAACCCTGCATGCAGTTGCTGAAATGCAAAAACTGGGCGGCACCGCCGCATTCGTTGATGCAGAACACGCTCTGGACCCTAGCTATGCTGAAAAGCTGGGCGTTGATGTCGATGAATTACTGGTATCACAACCCGATACCGGTGAACAGGCCCTTGAAATCACTGATATGCTGGTACGCTCAGGCGCTGTCGATATCGTTGTCGTTGACTCAGTCGCTGCATTAACCCCCAAAGCAGAGATTGAAGGGGATATGGGTGACTCCCACATGGGTCTACAGGCCCGTCTTATGTCCCAGGCACTGCGCAAGCTAACTGCTAACATCAAACGCTCGAACACACTTGTTATCTTTATTAACCAGATTCGTATGAAAATTGGCGTCATGTTTGGCAACCCAGAAACCACGACCGGTGGTAATGCGCTGAAATTCTACTCATCGGTTCGATTAGATATTCGTCGTACAGGCGCAATCAAAAAAGGTGATGAAATTATTGGTAATGAAACTAAGGTTAAGGTCGTTAAAAACAAAGTCGCCCCTCCATTCAAAACCGTTAATTTTGAAATTCTCTATGGTGAAGGCATTTCACATGAAGGCGAGCTAATTGACATGGGCGTCAGCAACAATATTGTCGACAAAGCCGGGGCCTGGTACTCCTATAATGGCGACCGCATTGGCCAGGGTAAGGATAAAGTACGCACCTTCCTGCAGGAAAACCCACATATTGCCGATGAAATTGAAGCTAAGATCAGGGCATGCCTGTTACCCGATGCCATAAAGAAAGATACTGACACCACAACCAGTGAACCAGAAGCAGAAGCGGAACTCGCAGAGTAAGATTCGCGCATTTAATGCCGTAGCAGGTTTTGAACCTGTTACGGCAGCATTAACTGTAATGGATACCCCATGAGCAGAAGCATAATCGAAATTGCCGTCAACTTACTCGCGCGGCGAGAACACTCTTCGCTCGAAATCAGGCAAAAACTCAAACAAAGAAACTTCGATGACGAGGAAATTGAGTCAGCCATAAGGCAATTACAGACAAATAATTTGTTATCGGATGAGCGTTTTACTGAAAGTTATATTAATATGCGCAAACAACGTGGTTATGGCCCTTTGCGTATTGCACAGGAACTCAAACAGCGTGGTATAAATGCTGAGCTGGTAGAGACATACCTGGATCGGAATGATCCGTATTGGCTAGATATCTTGCAACAGCAATATATCAAGAAATACGGCAATCAACCTGCTAATGAATACAAAGAGAAAGCCAGGCGAACTCACTATCTGCAGAACCGTGGTTTTCCACTTGATTGGGTCTTTAAACTAAACCCGCTTGATGAAGAAGCTTAAGCCAAAGATATTGAAAGCAGGTAGAATTAACTTTAACTTGATTGTGTAAGTATATAATACTTATTCAATTCAATAAGATAAAACACATACTTAATCTGAATTCCAATGATGACAACAGCCGAAATACGTCAAAAATTTCTCAATTACTTCAAGAGCAAAGGCCATGAAGTCGTTGCCTCCAGTTCACTCATTCCTGGCAATGATCCCACTTTACTCTTCACTAATGCCGGTATGGTGCAGTTCAAAGATGTATTTCTAGGCCAGGACAAACGCAGTTACACCACAGCCACCAGCAGCCAGCGTTGCGTCCGTGCCGGCGGTAAACATAACGATCTGGAAAATGTGGGCTATACGGCCCGTCATCATACGTTTTTTGAAATGCTGGGTAATTTCAGCTTTGGTGATTATTTCAAACATGACGCCATACACTATGCCTGGGAGTTCCTCACGAAAGAACTGGGGCTACCCGAGGAAAAACTCTGGATTACAGTATATGAAGAAGACGATGAAGCAGCCGATATCTGGTTAAAAGACGTAGGTATATCTGATCAACGCTTTGGCCGCATCGGTGCCAAAGACAATTTCTGGTCAATGGGGGACACGGGCCCCTGTGGTCCCTGTACCGAGATTTTCTATGATCATGGCGAAGACATTCCCGGTGGCCCTCCAGGTTCTCCGGATGAAGATGGTGACCGCTATATCGAAATCTGGAACCTGGTATTCATGCAATACAACCGGGACAAGGATGGCAAGCTACACCCACTACCGAAACCATCTGTCGACACCGGTATGGGTCTTGAACGTCTGGCAGCCATTTTGCAAAACGGTCACAGCAATTACGACATCGATCTGTTCCAGAACCTGATCAAGACGGCTGCAAATCTCACTGGCACTTCAGATTTAAGCAACAATTCACTGAAGGTCATTGCTGACCATATCCGCTCCTGCGCTTTCCTGATCGTCGATGGCATTACACCTTCAAATGAAGGTCGCGGTTATGTACTGCGTCGCATTATCCGTCGCGCCCTGCGTCATGGCCATAAACTGGGTCAAAATGATCCGTTTTTCTACAAACTGGTGTCGACTCTTGTTGATGAAATGGGTACAGCCTATCCTGAACTTACCCAGGCACAGGAAAATGTCGAGCGCATACTGAAACTTGAAGAAGAACGCTTTGCCGAAACTCTGGATCAGGGCATGAAAATACTCGAAGAGGGCATCGCCTCATTATCTGGCACTCAGATTCCCGGCGACATGGTCTTCAAGCTCTATGACACCTACGGTTTCCCGGTTGATTTAACTGCCGATATTGCTCGTGAGCGCGAACTGAACATCGATCTTGATGGCTATGAAAAAGCCATGGATGACCAGAAAAAGCGTGCCCGTGCTTCCAGCCAGTTTGGCATTGATTATAACGAAGCCATCAGCACTGATGCGGTAACTACATTTACCGGTTACGATCACCTGCTTGATCGTTCACGAGTGATTGCAATGTATGTCGATGGTCAACCTGTTCAGCAGGTAGATGCCGGCGTGGAAGCTATCATCATACTTGAACAGACTCCATTCTATGCAGAATCTGGTGGCCAGGTCGGAGACACCGGACTGTTACTCAACGAGAACGCTCGTTTTGAAGTTATGGATACCCAGAAGCAGGGTCAGGCATTTATTCATATTGGCCAGGCATCAACGGGCAGTATAAAGATAGGTGATGAACTGGAAGCCGTAATCGATGCCGATCGACGTGCGGCTACTATTCGTAACCATTCAGCTACACATTTAATGCACGCCGCTTTACGCGAAATACTGGGAGAGCATGTCCAACAGAAAGGTTCTCTGGTCAACAATGAGCGCCTTCGCTTTGACTTTTCGCACTTTGAAGCTGTAAAACCCGAAGAACTACAAAGTATTGAACGCATGGTCAACGAACAGATCCGCCATAACTTGAAAGCGGCAGCCGAAGAAATGGCCATCGATGAGGCCAAAGCTAAAGGCGCCATGGCGCTGTTTGGAGAAAAATACGGCGATCAGGTTCGCGTAGTTTCCATGGGGGGTTTCTCTATTGAATTATGTGGCGGGGTCCATGTTGAGCGCACCGGTGACATCGGTTTTTTCAAAATCATATCCGAAGGTGGTATCGCGTCTGGTGTCCGGCGAATTGAAGCCATGACCGGCGTGGCTGCAGTAGAATGGGCAGAACAGCAAGAACAACAAATCGACCGGTTGGCCAGCTTGCTTAAAGGTAGTCGCGATGACCTGGAATCAAAGGTCCAGCAACTTATGGACAAACTCAAATCCCAGGACAAGGAACTTAACCAGTTGAAGTCAAAACTGGCTACACAAACAGGTCGGGACCTGACCACCGAAGCTGTAGACGTGGCCGGACTTAAAGTACTGGCAGTTAAACTCGATGGCATCGATAGCAAGGCACTGCGTGACACCATGGACAAACTGAAAGACAAGCTGGGCTCATCAGCCATTGTCCTGGCGACTGTGGATGGTTCAAAAGTCAGTATCTGTGCCGGAGTCAGTAAAGACCAGATCCAACGACTTAAAGCCGGTGACCTGGTTAATATGGTGGCTTCGCAGGTAGGAGGCAAAGGCGGTGGCCGTCCCGATATGGCCATGGCCGGTGGTAACCAGCCTGAAAATCTTGACCAGGCATTGGCATCTGTCGCCAGCTGGGTCAGTGAACAACTCGCATAGCCCGGTAGCTCGCATTCTGCAACGCGTTATGACATAATCACGCGCGTTAATTTGAACCCGCCAGTCGGCGGGTTTTTATATCCGGAATACACATAACAATGGCACTTATCGTTCAAAAATATGGCGGCACCTCCGTGGGTTCAATCGAAAGAATCCAGGCAGTAGCCGATCGCATTATCGCCAACTGCAAACAGGGTAACCAGGTTGTCGTTGTCGTGTCGGCCATGAGCGGGGAGACCAATCGCCTGATCGGTCTGGCCCATGAAATTGACGAGCACCCCCCAGCACAGGAAATGGATGTACTGGTTTCCACTGGTGAACAGGTCACAATTGCTCTTCTAAGTATGGCCCTGATGAAAAAAGGCATGCCTGCCATCTCATACACTGGCAGCCAGATCACCATGCTGACTGACAATGCCCATGGTAAAGCACGCATCCTGGACATCGACTGCGAACACATGAAAAATGACCTGGCCGAGGGCAAAGTCATTGTGGTTGCCGGTTTCCAGGGTGTCGACAAAAGCGGACGCATTACCACATTAGGTCGTGGCGGTTCCGATACAACGGCTGTCGCCATGGCCGCGGCGCTCAAAGCCGATGAATGCCAGATATATACTGATGTTGATGGTGTTTACACCACCGACCCACGTGTTGAACCCAATGCCCGCAAGCTTGATCGCATTACCTTCGAAGAAATGCTGGAAATGGCTAGCCTGGGCTCAAAAGTACTGCAAATTCGCTCCGTTGAGTTTGCAGGTAAATACAATGTCCCATTACGTGTACTTTCATCTTTTGAAGAAGGTGAGGGCACTTTAATCACATTAGAGGATGACCAGATGGAACAAGCTGTGATTTCTGGTATCGCTTTCAATCGCGATGAAGCCCAACTGACCATTGCAGGTGTCCCTGACAAGCCTGGTGTAGCTGCCGATATTCTGGTGCCAATAACAGAAGCCAATATCGAAATCGATATGATCGTACAGAATATTGGTGAAGACGGCACAACTGACTTTACCTTTACAGTTCATCGTAATGATTACGCAAAAGCAATGGAACTACTCACCCAGACAGGTAAGAAAGTCAACGCTAAAAAGGTATATGGTGACGACAAGATCGTAAAACTGTCACTGGTCGGAGTAGGGATGCGCTCACATGCCGGCATTGCCAGCACCATGTTTGCTGCGCTAGCCAAAGAAGGGATTAACATATTAATGATTTCAACCTCAGAGATAAAAATCTCAGTCGTTATTGCCGAAAAATACCTTGAACTGGGTGTACGCACATTACACAGCGCTTTTGGTCTGGAAAATGACGGCAATCTGGCTGAACTGAACTAGACTAAGATCAAAGAAGATCGTAACTGCCAACATCATAATTTAAAATTACGATTATGATAATTGCATTTATGTTATGATTTTGAGTTCTGGCTATCTAAGGATACGACTCTTTTTGTAGCCATTGGTGATTGAGAATAAGGAGCAGGAAGTAATGTTAATTTTAACTCGTCGTGTAGGCGAAACTTTAATGATTGGTGATGATGTTACAGTGACCGTACTGGGTGTTAAAGGCAACCAAGTACGTATCGGTATCAATGCACCAAAAGAAATATCTGTACACCGTGAAGAAATTTACGAACGTATTAAACGTGAGCAGGAAGGTCAGGGATCAGGCGATTCTCAACCGGTAGAATAGGTCGTAAAAACCTTTAAAGGGGGCTTTACCCAAAGTTCAATCAAAGGTATCCTACGCACCATTGAAGACCGCCGCAGATATTGCGGCGGTCTTAATTAAAACTTAGGAGAGGTGGCCGAGCGGCTGAAGGCGCTCCCCTGCTAAGGGAGTATAGGGTTTGTAGCTCTATCGAGGGTTCGAATCCCTCCCCCTCCGCCATATAAAAAAGGCCCCTGCACCAGCAGGGGCCTTTTCATTTGTATAACTCTCAAACCCTTCTTATGTTACCTTGAAACAAATTAATCAAGGCATAGATCACAGCGACAATAATTTTAAAAAATCTTACATATTCTATTAATTTTCGTGCATTACACATTGACGAAAGCCAACAAATTCCCCATAATTCACGCCCTCAGTAAGTTACGCGCCTGTAGCTCAGCTGGATAGAGTACCTGGCTACGAACCAGGCGGTCGGAGGTTCGAATCCTTCCAGGCGCGCCATACGCAAAAGGCCCCTCAATAGAGGGGCCTTTTTTGTTTCTCCTGATATTAAAGCAAGAACCTTTAGTAACAGAATCAATCCTAATCAAGAATGTTAGTGACATTAGGCAAGGCTGCTTTTTTTAATACGCTTATTACCAATCTCATCCTGAACTAGCCTGTCACTACATAATACTACAAACGTCCATCCACATCGGTAACCGGCAAGATATACTTGATATCATAAATCACATGGCTGCCTTTGCAATACTGCTTAATACCAGATGTTCCCAATTCACTAAACTGCCTGTGTGCAACTGCAATAATTACTGCGTCATAATGTCCTTGCTTCAATTCCGTTATCAGCTCTAGTCCATACTCTTCCTTAGCCTCCTGATGACTTACCCATGGGTCGTATATATCAACATTTGCATTATAAGGCTTCAATTCATCCAGAATATCCACCACTTTGGTATTGCGAAGGTCCGGACAGTTCTCCTTAAATGACAAGCCCATAATCAAAATATTGGCATCGACTATGCTGATACGCTTCTGAGACATGAGCTTAATAGTCTGCTGGGCCACATGCGATGCCATGAATTCATTGGTATAACGACTGGCAGGTATTATCGCTGGCTCAAAACCTGTTTCATGAGCCTTATGTACAAGGTAATAGGGATCAACACCAATACAATGCCCTCCAACCAGGCCGGGTCTAAATGGCAGGAAATTCCACTTTGTCCCTGCTGCCTCTAAAACATCCAGCGTATCGATATCCAGTCGTGAAAAAATCAGCGCTAACTCATTAACCAGGGCAATATTCACATCCCGCTGTACATTCTCAATAACTTTAGCTGCTTCAGCAACTTTGATCGAGCTGGCTTTGTGTGTGCCCGCCGTTATTATCGAACGATAAAGCTCATCAACAAACTCAGCCACTTCGGGCGTCGAACCAGAGGTAATTTTAAGAATCTTGGTAACATAATGTTCTTTATCACCCGGATTAATACGCTCTGGGCTATATCCTGCAAAAAAATCCTGATTGAATATCAGACCGGAATTTTTCTCCAGTGCAGGAATACACACCTCCTCGGTAGCACCAGGGAAAACTGTCGACTCATATATAACAATGTCATTTTTTTTAAGCACTTTACCCAGGGCCAAACTGGACGTTTTTAGTGGAGTTAAATCCGGATATTTGTTTTTATCGACCGGGGTAGGAACTGTCACTATATAGATATTACAGTCCTTGATATCATCGAGCTGATCGGTGAAAGTTAGATATTCTGAGCCACTGAGCTGCTCTTCACTGACCTCTAGCGTACCATCCTTGCCTGATTTAAGCTCATCAACCCTGGAACGATTGATATCATAACCAACTGTAGGAAAGCGGTTACCGAACTCAATTGCCAGCGGTAATCCCACATAGCCCAATCCCACGATTCCTATTCGAGCATTTTCTAATACGTGCATCTGAGTAATTCCATTCCATATATTGACCGACAACAAATATTTCGCTATATCTTATGCTATCAAATAGAGCATATTCGAGTAGTAGTAACATAAATTATGAGTTTATGTAATGCTTAATCTATTGTCGCCTGTGATATTAAGTATTAGTATGATAGAAAATGAATATAAAATCCAAGAAGGATAGTCGTTTCGATGTTAAGGATATTTCATCATTATATTCCCGCCTATATTTTCTGGCTCATAATCGTTGAGTTTATAGTCATTTATTGTTCTGTATTTTTGGGTATAGAATTACGCTATATAGATAGCACCACCCCTGAGAATCTAATACTTGATCCTCTTTTTGATACAAGAGCTTTATTATTCAGTTTAGTCTTAAGTTTGTCCATGACCGCCATGGGTTTACACACAAGAAATATAAATGATGACTTCGCTGAAATCATGATAAGAATTGCCCTGAGCTTTATGGTGGGCTTTTTGACCTTGACGTTTATATTCTATTTGCTACCCGATTTATTTCTAGGCCGTGGAGTCTTTGTCCTTGCTTTATTAGTTGCCTTCTTTGGCATACTGTTTACTCGTACTTTATTTCTGAAGTTTGATAAAAATCAATTTCTAAAACGCCGAATTTTAGTTCTTGGTACAGGTTCAAAAGCTGCATTATTAAATGAAATGCAAAAAAATATACAGAAGACAGGTCACAAAACCATCGGCTATGTATGTATTGATAACAATGAGCCCAAGATCCCAGATAACAAGATATTAGAAATTAAAACATCACTACTTGAACTGGCATTAGAAAATGATGTTGATGAAATTGTGCTTGCAATTGACGATAGAAGAAAAGCATTTCCACTTGGTGACTTGCTCGAATGTAAAATGAAGGGAATCATTGTATGGGACATAGTAACGTTTCTTGAACGTATAACAGGACATATTGAGCTGGATGTTCTACATCCAAGTAATATCATTTTCTCATCTGGATTCACCAATGCAGTTAAGCCAGGCGGCAGTAAACGCTTAATTGATATCACTGCCAGTATTATTATTCTAACAATAGCTGCACCAATAATTGTGATAACAGCTATTGCCATATGGCTAAGCACTTTTGGCCGAGACCCCGTGCTATATCGACAGAAGAGGGTAGGACTATGTGGCAGACCATTTAATGTATTGAAATTTAGAAGCATGACAGTTGATGCAGAAAAGAATGGTGCACAATTTGCCAAAAAGAAAGATAGCCGAGTTACTCGAATTGGTTCGATTATACGAAAAGCTAGGATAGATGAATTACCGCAATTATTTAATGTTCTAAAAGGTGAAATGAGTTTCGTTGGTCCTCGGCCTGAGCGCCCTGAGTTTGTTCTTGGCTTTGAGCAATCCATACCTCATTATGCGCTAAGACACACAGTCAAACCTGGGATTACTGGCTGGGCTCAGATATGTTATCCGTATGGTGAAACTGAAGAAGATGCGCGTAACAAGCTACAATACGATATTTATTACATAAAAAACTATAGTTTATTCCTAGATACGACAATCCTATTCCAGACAGTACAGGTTGTTCTTTTTGGGCAAGGATCTCGATAAAAATATAAACATTTACTACTGTTTTTGTTCACTCATAAATTTGTCAGCATTTAAGCGTGCATTTAGAACTGATCCTGATGATCTTTTCCAGTAAAAAACAACACCATCTTTAATATGAACTTCTGAATCACCATAATACCAGACATCATTCACAATTTTATCAGGTGGACCTTGTATTGATATTAGTTCACCAATAGTAGATCCAAATGTAAAATAATCATCATTTGAAGATTGGGACTGAATATCATTACTATCTAACGTTAAATGTTTGTTTGATGAATTATTTTTTTCTCTTGAATCAGGTAAATCTGAGTTAATGATTAGGCTTGTACTTTCATCTTTTTGAACAAGATTCTCAGGAACCTCGTTTAACCATGCATTTTCTTCGTTACTCATTGGCAATATTATTAAAAAGTATAAGAATATAATTAAAATAATAATAAGATAATATCGATTTTTTATACTCCATTCAGGTTTAGTAGTAGACGTTGTATACACATTAGGTGATTTCTTTTGCACATCTGATTCTTGTACTGTCTTATTCTCAGGTAAAGTACTCTTCTGCTTAAGATGATCTTCATTTTCTATATCTGGAAGTGCATTATTAAGTCGGTAATATTTAGACAGTTCACTGTAGGCAAGATTAATGCGACTGATCTTTTCATTTGCAACCAGCTGTTTTTCCGAACCTGATTTAAAGCGGTCAGGATGCCATTTCTGTATCAGATGCTTGTATGACTTTCGTAAATCATCCCAGTTACAACCAGGGCTTATACCGAGTATCTGATAACATTCCCTGAATGAATATTTATGATTCATGATTCTTCTATGTAATTCATGCAGATAAATTATACTTAACTAAAATTCATAGTTTTTACTTTATTATAAAAATTGTCCACATGATATTTTTTATCTAATATTATTATATTCGCATATGCCAAATGTCTATAAATAATTGTTATCAATTCAACAAATATCAAAAAGATATGCAATTAAGGCCAAACTGAATAGATGCAATAAACATGGTAATTCAGTGAAAATTAAGACATTTCGGTCATTTACAAGCGGTTAGAAAGGCATATAATAAATTTTAGGATTAAAGTATATGAAGTCTTTGTTTTAGGCATCTTACGAGATTTACAATAAATAAATACTATTTCATATGCTAAAAACTTGGGGAGATGAAATGAACAGGACTATATTCAATTATTTAAATGCATTGCTTTTGTCATTATTACTTTCCAACTGTGCTTCCGACTCTACTATTCCCGTTGATAGCGTTCTTGAAACAAATAAATTTACTTCACAATCTAAAATCATAAACTCGTATTTAATTGGTGTTGATGACACCATTTCAGTTAATGTATGGAGAAATCCAGAGCTTTCTGTCGTTGTACCTGTCAGACCTGATGGTAAGATTTCAATGCCACTTATAGGAGATGTGGCTGCAGCAGGATTAACTCCGGAGTCTGTAGCATCTTCAATCCGTAACCGATTAAAAAATTATGTCCGTGATCCAAATGTTACATTAATGATTACTGACCTACAAAGTCACGAATATCTCACTCGAGTGCGTATTACTGGAGCAGTGAACACTCCCAGTTCACTTAATTATCGTCAAGGTATGACAGTCCTAGATGCTGTTCTAGTGGCAGGAGGCGTCAATGATTTTGCTGCACCAAATAAAACAAGACTTTATCGTAAAATTGAGAATAAGACCTATATTTTAAACATCTTTCTTGGAGACATCTTATACCAAGGAGAACTTTCAACAAATGTT
>JBFFSQ010000055.1:0-16061 GCA_041572275.1 Gammaproteobacteria bacterium | reverse complement strand
TATAATGCCTGCTTTAATAAACGAACCGGCACAACTCCATGACAGTAGAAAACCAGAAGGTTATCACCATTAATTACACCCTGAAAAATGCAGAGGGTGAAATTATCGACCAATCCAACGACGGCAGTTTTTGTTACCTGCACGGCGCCCAAAACATTATTCCTGGCCTTGAAAATGCTTTAACTGGCAAAGCCAAAGACGACAAAATCAACATTGTGATCCCACCCGAAGAAGCGTATGGCGAATACAATGCTGCCATTACCCAGATAGTTGATCGTGCCATGTTCGGTGATGAAGAACTGGAAGTCGGCATGCAATTCCAGGCTCAGGGTGAAGATGGCGGTCTCATCTTGATCACCATTTCAGCGATAGACGGTGACAACATTACCATCGATGGTAATCACCCATTAGCCGGTGTGACACTGCATTATGATGTGCATGTAGTAGATGTACGCGATGCGACTGAAGAAGAACTCAGCCATGGCCATGTGCACAGTCATGGTCATTCCTGCGAACACTAAGCCCTGTTAGCTATTTAAGTTGGCGCAGGCGATAGCGTAAGCGGCTGGTTTTAAGCCTCGGGTTCAAACCGGGCGTTGCGACCAGACGCCGCCGCAACATTTGACTGCTGGCCTTCCGCTTCAGGAAGGCCGCAACAAAATTCTCATTGTAGGTACTGGTGAACTGAAACACTGACTGGAATTTCCGGCTGATTGCCTTATGGGTTAATCCGGCGGCATTCAACAGCTCATTACGATCGATAAAATTTCTGACAATCATGCCATCCGAGTTCAACTGTTTCAGCATGTCACCGAACCAGACACCGTTGGCCTTGATCACTGGCACGGGCTCACCGTCCTCTTCACCAAACAAATCATCAATAATTAAATCGAATTTTTCACCCTGATAATCACGCAACCATTGCACGGCATCGTGCTGAATTAACTGAATGCCATGTCCTTTGATATTGAAAAATCGTCGGGCAACATAGACATGTACCGGATTTAATTCAACACCAACAATCTGCTGTGGCTGCAGAAAATGCCTTAACATCTGAATCACGGCACCACCACCGACACCCAGTACCAGCACTCGTTTGATCTCACCAGCCGGATAAAAAAATGCCGGTAACATTAGTAAATCCCAGACATGACCGGTCAGCGGTTGCCGTGGATTGTACTGGGTATGAAACACACCATTGCTATACAGACGCAAACTCTTGCCTGCGGTGCGAATTTCATAACGCGTGTCATCGGTTTGTTTTTGCCACAAAACAGCCATTGTATTTCTTATTCAAAATGGGCATTGTAACTTGTATATACTCAGTTATGTGCTTTTGTATAAGTAACTGATAATTACAACACACAGGTAAATACCATGACAGACACTATTCAGGAACCCAGCTTTCGCGAGAGTGTTGATCTCATGGTCGACAAGGCCATTTCAGTCTTACAGCTGGATGAAGGTGTTGCGACCGCCATTAAATCCTGCAATGCCGTGTTACAGGTTCGCTTCCCGGTGAAAATTCGTGGCAAGATCGAAGTTTTTACTGGCTGGCGTGCCGTACACAGCAACCACCGCCTGCCTTCGAAAGGCGGCATTCGCTACGCCCCCTTTGCCAATCAGGATGAAGTGGAAGCCCTGGCGTCACTGATGACCTATAAATGTGCCATTGTCGATGTGCCCTTCGGCGGCTCTAAAGGTGCTTTACTTATTGATCCTAATCTATATGAGCGCGATGAACTGGAGCTCATCACCCGGCGTTTCACCCTGGAACTGGTGCGCAAGGATTTTCTTAATCCTGCAACCAATGTACCGGCACCGGACCTCGGCACCGGTCAACGCGAAATGGCCTGGATGGCCGATACCTATAAACATCTGCGCCCTGAGGATATCAATTATATCGCCTGTGTCACCGGCAAACCTATACACCATGGTGGCATCCAGGGGCGCGTCGAAGCCACTGGCCGCGGTGTGCAATACGCCATCCAGGAATTTTTCCGCCATCCGGAAGATGTCAAATCGGCGAACATGACTGGAACGCTGGAGGGTAAAACCTGCGTCATTCAGGGACTGGGCAATGTCGGCTACTATACAGCCAAATTCCTTAGCGAAGAAGATGGTGTCAAGATCACTACCGTTATCGAGCGTGACGGTGCTCTCATCAACGATGACGGCATCAACATCGAAGAACTTTACCAGCACATTACGGAACATCACAGCATTAAGAATTTTCCGGGCGCGACCTTGGATGAAAATGGTCAGGCGTATCTGGAAAAAGAATGTGACATTCTGATTCCAGCAGCACTGGAAAGCCAGATTACCCAGGACAACGCTGACCGCATCAATGCCAAGCTCATTGTAGAAGCAGCCAACGGCCCCATCACCTATGGTGCCGACGAACTACTCAATAAAAAAGGTTGTATTATTATCCCTGATGCCTATGCCAATGCTGGCGGTGTTACCGTGTCCTATTTCGAATGGATACGCAACATTTCCCATATGCGTTTCGGTCGTATGCAAAAACGCCATGACGAAATTCGTGGCAACAATCTTGCCATGATGCTGGAGGAAATGACCGGCACCAAGATATCACAGGCGCTGCGTGCCACCGTTACCCACGGTGCTGATGAACTGGATCTGGTTCGTTCCGGGCTGGATGACACTATGCGCTTAGCTTATCAGGAAATCCGTAGCACTCTCGACAATGAGGCCAACATTCATGATTTACGTACCGCAACTTATGTTACGGCCATACGTAAAATCGCACGTTCGTATCTGGACATTGGTATCTACTAAAAAGATGTGAGCCACTCACATACTGGTCGGCATCACTGAATCAATCCGATAAACACTGTGGCAGGCCACACAGTTTTTCATCAATTCAGATAATTGCGCCAGGACCTCTTCACGACTGCCAAAGGAGGCGGCATCCAGTGCCAGTTGATCAAATTTCTGATGCGTATCAAAACCCAGCTGTTTAAACTCGATGGGTAATTTTTTAACCAGCGAAGCCGGGACACTATTTTGTGCTGCTGCACCCACAGCCTTCGCTGCAACCACCACCTGATCCATATCATCACTGGCAATAATCTGCTGCACGGATTGTAAAAATGCACGCATTTCCATCAGTACCAGGTCTCGTTCTCCCGGCTCCAGTAATAAGGCCTGACGGCCATCAGATGCGGCCACTGTTTCACCACTGATGATAAATTTATACACGAGTCCCGACAGAACAAGACTGATTACAACGACTAACGTCCAGCAAAATTTACACATTGTTTTTTAATCTCCAAAGATAGTGACAACTGTGACAGCCATAGATTTGAATATTGATATTGTCCTGAATCAGTTTTTACCGCTATAGAGTTTGATACACTTGTCACCACTGGAATAATAGTGATGTATAACTCATGTCAAAAGTTCACTGTATGTATTGTGGCGCCGAGATTGCGGATGATGTCGAATTCTGCCCCGAATGCAAAGCCCCCTCCCATTACCAAAAGCGAGGCCATTCGTCTCATAAACAGCGTAACTTCATTCTGTTCTTTATTGCACTGACCGTGTTTACCTTTATTATGATGTTCTGGCTACCCCGATAAACACAACCACCTTTATACCCGCCAAACTGCTTTTATGCCTTGTGAATTAATTCATAGATAACCTTAATTCAAATTGACCTACATCAGTTTAGAACATATAACTATTCATTAAGCTTAAGCAGCCGCCCTATCAACCTAATTAACACACCGGGAGTACTTCAATGTCCACGCTAACCAAAGGCATTAGCATGTTCCTGTTATCTGCCATAATCATGGCCCTGCTGGTTATGATTGTGCTGGGTTTTATGCTGGGCTTTACCCATCCACTGCCCTGGATTCTGATTGCTGTACTGGCGGTTGTACCCTTTATTCATGACAAAATCGTTGGTAAACGTTTTGTCGAATGGAATGATTCACTGAGCGTTGGTATTGATAGCATCGATAATGATCACAAGAAACTGCTCGGCATGATCAATCAGTTACAAACTGCTGCTCACTATCACACTGATGATGAACTCATCGAAAAAACCCTGAATGATCTGGTTGATTACACCAAATATCATTTTGCTCGCGAAGAAGACATGATGCGTGACAATAATTATCCCGACTTTGAAGAGCATAAACAGCAACATGAGCAAATGGTGCAACAGGTTACACAGTTTATTAATGAATACCGTATTGATAAAACACGCACCATTGATAATGTCACCCTGTTTTTAAAAACCTGGCTCATCAATCACATCAATGGTAGCGACCAGGATTATGCCCCTTTCTTACACGACAAGGGCATCAAATAATAAAATAAGTGCTCGTTAATACAATAAAATTTTAATTCACTAATACCGTTTTCATTTCATAAATATTTTTTCATATTCGAGCTGTTATAACAGCTCGAATATGCCCGTATTAAAAACCGCTTATATAACAGTATAAAATTTTACGCTTGACGTACATCAAACCATATTTACTTGTGCCCGTGTAATAATCCGTCCACCATCCAAAAACCCTGTGAGGGAAACAAAAAATGAGTGGAGCTTTCACCAAAACTACAGCGAGGAACATCTTCTACGGTGGTAGTGTTTTTTTCGCACTCATGCTGATCGCATTGACCTTCGATACGATGGGGGCATTGCCTGAGCGTGATCACCGCGAAAACATTACCGAGCAGGTTGCCCTGGGCAAGAAGGTGTGGGAAGACAATAATTGCATCGGTTGTCATACATTAATGGGCGAAGGCGCATACTATGCACCTGAGCTTGGTAACGTATATAACCGCTTTGGCAATAGTAAAGAAGCCATTATGGGCTTCATTCAAAGTCGACCCCCAGAGGGCGTTCCTGGACGTCGTAGCATGCCTCAGTTCAATTTATCTCAAGATGAACTGGAAGCCGTGGCTGAATTCCTTAAATGGACTTCAGAGATCAACGATGCTAACTGGCCACCAAATATTCAAGGCTAAGACTGAGGAGCGAATCATATGAAATATCAATCACAATCAGTGGCTAAACTGTATTTTACTGCAGCTATTGCCCTGTTCGTTGCTCAAATACTGTTCGGCCTGATTATGGGTCTGCAGTATGTTGTGGGTGACTTCCTGTTCCCTCATATTCCATTTAATGTAGCGCGTATGGTACATACCAATGCCCTCATTGTCTGGCTATTGATGGGCTTTATGGGTTCAGCTTATTACCTGATTCCCGAAGAAGCAGAAACCGAGTTACACAGTCCAAAATTGGCCATTGCACTGTTCTGGATTTTCCTGGCAGCAGCTGGCGCAACTGTTGCGGCATACCTGCTGGTGAATTATTCCACTCTGGCTGCAGTCACCGGTAACGACCTGTTACCAACTATGGGTCGTGAGTTCCTGGAACAACCGACCATAACCAAGCTGGGTATAGTCGTGGTTGCCCTGGGCTTCCTCTACAACGTTGGCATGACCGTACTTAAAGGCCGTAAAACTACCATTAACCTGGTGCTGTTACTGGGCCTGGCCGGTCTCGCTGTCTTGTTCCTGTTCTCTTTCTACAACCCGGAAAACCTGGTTAAAGATAAATACTTCTGGTGGTTTGTTGTTCATCTGTGGGTAGAGGGTGTATGGGAACTGATCATGGGTGCAATCCTGGCCTACGTACTGATCAAAGTGACCGGAGTTGACCGTGAAGTTATCGAGAAGTGGCTGTATGTCATTATCGCCATGGCATTGATCACCGGCATCCTGGGTACAGGTCATCATTTCTACTGGATTGGTACACCTGAATACTGGCAGACCATTGGCTCGATCTTCTCAGCCCTGGAACCCATTCCATTCTTCATGATGACCCTGTTTGCCTTTAACATGGTGAACCAGCGCCGTCGCGAGCACCCCAATAAAGCGGCTGTTCTGTGGGCACTGGGCACCGCGGTAATGGCTTTCCTGGGCGCAGGTGTATGGGGCTTCCTGCACACACTGGCACCGGTGAACTATTTCACCCACGGTACTCAGGTAACGGCAGCTCATGGTCATATGGCCTTCTACGGTGCCTATGTCATGATTGTTATCACTATGATCTCCTACTCTATGCCCATGATGCGTGGTCGCGCCGCCTGTAATAGCGCTAAATCACAGATTGTGGAAATGTGGAGCTTCTGGTTGATGACCATCTCAATGGTGTTCATTACACTGTTCCTGACCGGTGCAGGTATCCTGCAGGTTTGGCTGCAACGCTACAGTGATGAGCCATTACCGTTCATGGTAGTGCAGCAAAAGATTGAACTGTTCTACTGGTTACGTGAAATAGCTGGCCTGATTTTCCTGATTGGTCTGGTCCTCTATATCATCAGTTTCTTTGTAGAAGGTGAAGAAGTCACCGAGTCATAAGCTTCAATCCTGACCGCCTGCACGCAGTTTGTGTGCAGGCAACTCAGGTTGTTTTCCTTAAAGCTTTTGATCAAAACAAAAACTTTCAGAAAAACAATCGAGACAATTGAGTCAAACAATAGCCAAACAAGCACATAACAAATTAATCACCTGGAAAGGTGCCCCCTGAAAAAGCCCTCTGGAGACAGGCATGAAAGAATCACAGGTCGAACTGACCCCGATACAAACCGAATCGGATCTTCCCTATTACCTGCCCCATGGTAATGAAATCGAACTGTTCGAACACGCTTACAATAATCAATTACCTTTGCTCATCAAGGGTCCAACCGGATGTGGCAAAACCCGTTTTATTACCCATATGGCCGAACGCCTGGGCCGTCCCCTGTATACCGTGTCCTGTCATGATGACCTAACCGCTTCAGATTTAGTCGGTCGTCACCTGATTGGCGATGGCACCACTTACTGGAATGATGGTCCGCTCACCCGTGCTGTTCGTGAAGGCGCGATCTGTTATCTGGATGAAGTCGTCGAAGCACGTAAGGACACCACCGTCGTTATCCATCCCTTAAGTGACGATCGTCGTATCCTGCCGATTGAACGCACCGGCGAAACCCTGGTTGCTCCCAAAGAATTTATGCTGGTAGTGTCGTATAACCCCGGCTACCAGAACCTGCTTAAAGGCATGAAACCGAGTACACGTCAGCGTTTTGTCGCCATGCGCTTCGATTTTCCCAGTGCCAAGGCAGAACAAACTATCCTGGTCGGTGAAACCGGTGTTGATGAAGCCATGGCCAAACGCCTGGTATCTTTAGCCAATTCACTGCGTGCACTCAAGGATCACGATCTGGAAGAAGCGGCATCTACCCGACTCCTGGTGTACACCATACGACTGATCCAGTCCGGTTATGATCCGGTTGAAGCCTGTCGAAATGCACTGGTTGAACCGTTAAGCGATGATATCGAAACTACAGATGCACTGATGGAGGTCGTTCATGCCTCATTCGGATACGACTGATACCAACGATGGCCGTAGCCAGGCCTTCAAAGCTGAGTTACTGTATCTGCTCAACCTGTCTTTTCTGCCGGGTCTTGCATTTCTATTGTTACTGCAACTGAATGCTCGACACAAGATTACCGGCACTGCACTAACTCGCTGCCATCTTAAACAAACGCTGGTGGCCAGCGTCTGGGCCGGTATATTACTGATTGGCTTTTCCTCCACGGTTATACTCATTGGCGGCCTTGATCAAGCCTGGACCTGGGTCATCATCATTATCTATTTCACCAGCATTCATGCCGGGCTGATCTTGCTGGGTGTGGTCGGTCTCACCCGTGCACAGGCCGGTAAACATTTCCATTACCCATTAATTGGCCCACGCTGCACCAATCACCTGTCCCCATGAGCTCATTACAGATATCCCGCCGCTATGCTCAAGTGCTGTTTTTTACCGGCTTTGTACTTGCGCCGGTGCTGGATATTTTTCGTCTCGATTTATACCTCGGTCATTTTATTGTATTCGGGCAGAGCTGGACTTTGGGTTTAACCGAGTTCCAGCATGGCAACATGGGGTCCCTGGAAGCAGCGTTCACAATTTTGCTGCGTGTTTTCATTCCCATCTTTCTCATCATCGGGCTTGTCATTGGTACTGCATGGAAATTTGGTCGACTGTATTGTGGCTGGCTATGCCCTCATTTTTCCGTGGTGGAAATGATCAATTCGCTCATGCTCCGTGCCAGCGGCAAACCCACAATCTGGGAAAAAAACACATTGCCGGAAAAACAGGCGGACAACTCCATTCAGACACCCAATAAAAAATACTGGCTGGCCGTATTCGTAACGGTGGCATTCTTTGCGTTCCTCTGGTCACTGACCTTCCTCACGTATTTACTGCCCCCGGATGTGATCTATCACAACCTGTTCAATGCACAACTGACCCGTAACCAGATGATATTTCTCGGTGTGGGTACCTTTTTACTCAGCATCGAGTTCCTCTTTGCTCGCCATTTATTCTGCCGCTTTGCCTGTGCCGTGGGCGTGTTCCAGAGCCTGGCCTGGATGGGCAACAAAAGAGCCATGGTCATCGGCTTCAATGAACAACATGCCCGCGAATGCCAGGACTGTAACAATGCCTGTGACAATAGCTGCCCCATGCGTTTAAAGCCACGCACGGTGAAACGCAAAATGTTTACCTGTACCACCTGTGCCCAATGTATTAGCAGCTGCCAGACAGCGCAGCATGGTCGCGGCCGTAACGGTCTACTGAAGTGGGTCAGCGATGACTGCGCCCTGCATGTTTCAGACCGTGGTTTTGGCAAGTACCCCAAGGTCCCCGAACACTGCTTTAAGCCAGCGAAACCCAGTCCTCAACACAAAGACATGAACATGTCCCGAGTGCAAAAAAGTCCGTCATGATATTCGATATATTTGAAATTGAAGAGCACGTTGGTAATCTCTGGGACAAAATCGCGACCCGCGCTGCCAGAACCACCTACCCGGAAGCCGCTGTCCAGCTTAGCGACATCAAAAAATCCCTCGGCATTATTTTTCGTGCCATGGGAGGTGACAGTGGCCTGAGTGTTGATGCCACCACGGCCACAGAACAACTCGGTCGCCGCGGGCTATTACAGCGCATTGCCGGCAGTCAGAAAAAAGTCGAACTGAGCTGGCGAGATGACCAATCCCTACGCCTGCCTGAAAAAATTGACATCTTCCCCGAGCGCACACTCAACCGTAAACTCTATATCTGGCTAGCAGCATTGGCCGCTGCCGATGATGGCAATAAAGGTGCATGGTTTCAGCGCAACCAGCAACAAACACTTAAAACCCTGAAACGCTTTCCCGGCCTGAACCAGGATTATCAGGCACTGGTCACAGCGCAACTGGCGATACGTCCTGACATCGACAAACTAACTGAGGATGAAGCTGCACAAGAGCGTGCCATTCAACATGCGTTGTTGCACCCGGGCACCAATCACACATTCCCAATTGCTCAGCGACCGCCACAACCGGTGTACCTGTGGATGCATCCATCACCACCCATTGTTGCGACCTCACAGGCAGCCCAGGATCTGGCCGACCAGGCATCATCAACTGAAAACCAGAACACAAAACAGGTGGATCGCAAACGCCAGGCACAGCGAGAAGAAGTAACAGAAAAAGATGCCGGGCTACTGGCAGTGCGCTATGAAAATATTTTTTCATGGGGTGAGTTCATTAACCTGAACCGGAGTAGCGAAGAGGAAGAAGATCTTGATGAAGCGGCTAACGCGGCAGAAGATATGGATATTCTCAATGTCACCCAGGACAGCCAGCCAACGGCCAGCAAACTCAAGTTTGATCTCGATCTACCATCGGCAATGAATGATGACCTGCCTATGGGTGCCGGGATTCTTTTACCCGAATGGGACTACAAAAAACAAAGCCTGAAGGCCGACTACTGCTGTCTGCAGGAAATGATTGCACAACATGCACAGGACTGTGAATTACCAGACCACCTGAGAAAAACAGCCCATCGTTTGCGTTCACAGTTCGAAGCCCTGGCACCCTCAAGAGTCTGGTTCAAGGCACAACAGGATGGCAGCGAAGTTGACCTTGATGCCTATCTCCAGTTCACCACGCAACGAGCCAACGGTCATGGTGAAATGACAGGTAATCTATACCGGGATTTGAGAAGTGGACACCGTGACCTGGCCTGTTTATTACTGGCCGACCTGTCATTATCCACCGATGCCTGGATCAACAACGACGCGCGCATTATTGATGTCATTCGTGACAGTCTGTTTTTGTTTGCCGAAAGCCTGAACACCACCGGTGACCGCTTCGCAATTCATGGGTTTTCATCACGTAATCGTAACCATGTCCGTTTCAATTTACTGAAGCGTTTTGAAGACCGTTATAACAATCAGGTCCGCGGCCTGATCCAGGCGGTCAAACCCGGATACTATACCCGCATGGGTGCCGCCATACGTCACGCCAGCAACCAACTGGAAAAACAGACAGCCACCCAGAAACTGCTCTTGATCCTTACCGATGGTAAACCCAACGACCTCGATGCATATGAGGGTCGTTACGGTATTGAAGATACACGCATGGCGATTATCGAAGCTCGACAAAAAGGCTTACAACCCTTCTGTGTCACCATTGATGAAAAAGCCGGTAATTATTTACCGCATTTATTTGGTGCTGGTGCGTATGTGGTGATACGTAAGGCTGAAGAATTGCCGCGTGAGTTACCGTTGTTGTATGCACGGTTAACGCAGCAGGTTCATTAGTTTGCATCTCAACGGGACGTTTTCCTGATATTGATCATTAGTATATTTTTAACTTTCTATTTCGCCTCGGCAATTGCTCCTATTGCCGAGGCGAAATACAAAGTCAAATAAAGCATAAACATTTTTTATCACTATTCAATCGATCGAACACATACACACACCCTTGTTTTACATCAAGGCATAACCCATCCAAAACCGTAAACTTTTCCCCCTATGCTCATAAACCGAGCTTAAGAATCAACCCAAACAACCATTTGATATAGAACCACCCCATGCAGATAGAAGAAAAACCTCAACCCCTCAACCTTGGCTTCTGGGAGACCTTTACCGCAGCCCCTCATCGCATGATGTTTTTTGCCGGAGCTGTGCAGCTACTGCTGCCTTTATTATTCTGGACCATTGAATTGTTTGGCCGTTATACACAATTTTGGGCACCCCTGGAATTACTCATCCCGGCCACCTGGGTTCATGGCTTCATCATGCTCTATGGCGTGTTTATCTTCTTCATCTTCGGTTTTTTATTTACCGTCTATCCTCGCTGGATGAATGGTCCACTGGTACCTGCATCCAGCTATATCAGCACCTTTATCTGGATGTGTAGCGGAATGCTGCTATTTGAACTGGGTATATTTTTCAACCTGTTTATCGCTGCCATCGGTATCGCCATTTTCATGTTTGGCTGGGCCCTGGGGCAATGGGCCCTGTTCAAGGTCTATCGCGCGGCACCGGCACAAAACAAAAACTATGAAACCATATTAAACATCGCACTCACCACAGGCTGGTTGAGTGCCGGTAGCTTTTTACTCTGGTTACTCACGGATAACTGGATCTATCAAGCCTTCTCATTAAAAGCAGGTATCTGGATTTTCCTGTTACCTATACTGTTCACGGTCAGCCACCGTATGCTGCCGTTTTTCACCAGCAGCATGGTCAAAGATTATGTCATCGTGCAGCCACGCCTGACTTTACTCATTATGCTCAGCGCCAGTGTGTTGCATTTAATTCTAGACGTCGCACAACTTCCACAGTGGTTGTTCCTGGCTGATATTCCTATGGCGGTAACCGCGTTTTACCACACAGTAAAGTGGGGCTTCATGCGCAGCTTTGTTGACCGCTTACTGGCCGTATTGCATTTAGCATTTATCTGGCTCGGTATTGGCATGACCCTGTTCAGTTTTCAAAGTTTATATTTACTCATCAGCGGTGAACTGGTTCTGGCTAAAGCCCCGCTTCATGCCATCACTATTGGTTTCTTTTCTACATTGTTAATTGCCATGGCATCCCGCGTCAGCCTCGGACACTCAGGGCGTTTACTCATTTTGAGTACTTTGAGCTGGGTTTTATTCCTGGGGCTACAACTGACTGCGGTCCTGCGCATCATGTCTGACATTGTCATGATCAATAACCTGATAGCCGTAAATTTAAACCTGATTGCTGCTGTGTTGTGGCTGCTGTGCATAGCTGCCTGGGTCATGCGCTATGCACCTTTTTACCTCAGCGCACGTGTTGACAACCGACCTGGCTAGCCAGGTTTAATACCTGCTTCAATATTTGACCTGAGTTAAAGCCAGTATTGAACACCGTGATTATCATGCCTTCACAGGAGGAAAAATGACTTCTATACAAGATACGATGATGCATGATCATAAGCGCTGCGATCACTTATTTGCAGAAGCCGAACAACAAGCAGCTAATCAACACTGGTCTGATGCTATGAGCCTGGTTCAACAGTTCAGTGATGCTCTACTCAATCACTTGAGCTTTGAAGAAAACACTCTGTTTCCTGCCTTTGAAGACAAAACCGGCATGACGCAGGGACCCACCATGATGATGCGCCATGAACATGAACAAATGCGTGAGCTGGTCAATGAATTAATCCAGGCTGCCAGTGATCAAAATCAGGAGCGTTACCTGGGTCTGTCTGAAAGCCTGTTAATTTATATGCAACAGCATAATATGAAAGAAGAACAGATCCTGTATCCCATGATTGATCAGGAATGCGCAGATGAAGCTGATCAACTTTTATCAGGACTTAACACAAACACTAAAACCAACGCAGCCTAAGCAGCACAGGTTGGCTGATGACATTCATTCATCATCAATAGAGAACGAGAATGAGTATAGAAATTGTACTGGATGTGCATGACCTTCCACCGCCGGCGCCAATGGAAGCAGCTATGGACGCACTGGATAAACTGGTAGCGGGTGAATACATTAAAATGATTCATCGCATGCAACCGTTTCCTCTTTACGGCGTCCTGGCCGAAAATGGATTTAGCTATAAAGTACTTGATGGTGCAGCGGGGTTCGATATCTATATCTGGCACGCCAGTGATACCGCGACGGAGCAGTTCCTGAAAGACCTCTGAACCAGCACCTGGAAGCGAGAATAATTCACCATGAACTATAACCAGCTTTCACTGGAACAAGCACCCTCCATAGATACACCACTGCGTTTTTTTCTGACTGCACCGGTGTTCGCCATCACCGCTGCCTGTTTATTATTGTTCAGTGGACCAGAGATCCTCAGCAGTCGCTGGCTACCTGAAACCATTGCATTCACTCATTTACTGACACTGGGTTTTATCACTATGGCCATGTTTGGCGCCATGTTCCAGCTGCTCCCTGTACTGGCTGGGTCAGGAATCAACCATGCCACCATCATCAGTAAAGTTGTTCATTTACTCTATACATCGGGTATTACCCTGCTCGCTCTCGGGCTGACTTTTTCTCACACCACACTTGTTAAAATCTCATTGTTATTTCTGATACCCGGCATCCTGACATTTTTAAGTGTAGTCAGTCATAGCCTGATCAGAGCACCAGCCGTGCAGCCATCAATCACCAGCATGCGGTTCTCGGTTATTGCCTTATGGATCACTATAGCCTTGGGGATTTTATTAGCTGCGGGTCATGGCTGGTCATCATTGCCGTTGCTTCGTCAATTCACAGCCATACACATCGCCTGGGCCACTCTTGGCTGGATCATGCTCATGATCATTGCTGTTGCCTACCAGGTCATTCCAATGTTCCAGGTTACCCATCAATATCCGAAACGCTATAGCCAATGGTTAGCCCCAACACTGTTCATCAGTTTACTGATCTGGTCGGCTGTCCAGTATTTTTTTATGGCGCACGGCATAAAAAATGCTGTACTGGATATAATCAGCAGCTTGCTAATCGCACTACTCATTCTAAGTTTTATCGGCTTCACTCTGCGCCTGCAAGTTCAGCGCAAAAAACGCCTGGCTGATGCAACGCTCTACTTCTGGTATACCGGCTTAATTTGTTTAGCTATCAGCATATTCTTATACTTTTATGCTTATTTTTTTCAACAGGATATCAGTTTAATCATTGGACTTATTTTTATTGCCGGGTTCGTGGTTTCCATTATCAACGGCATGCTATATAAAATCGTCCCCTTCCTGATCTGGCTACATATTCATCGTCACCGCACACTCACTGGTCAGGGAATTATGGGCATTCCCACCATGAATGAAGTCATCAGCCGTAAAAAAACTCAACGTCAATATTATCTACATTTAATTGCACTAATATTGTCTGTGCTAGCTATATTTTATCCAGGCATTTGCTTTTACCCTGCCGCAATTACCTGGCTATTTAATTGGACGCTAATATTCTTTCATCTGTTACAGGCCATACGCCTCTATAATAATTGTCTTACATCAAATTAAGCTTAACTTCCTGTATTTAGGCATATACCTTTCAATCAACAATTCGCTAATCTTGCTTTCCACACTTGATGGAAGTCAAGGTAGCTTGATCACACCTGATTTCTACTAGAGGCTGTTTAAATTCACTGTCGATACGACTGATAGACATCATCGCATCAACGCACTGGAAAATATTTTGCGTATACAGTTAATACTACCCTTAACACATCCAGCAGGAGTAAGGAAAAAATGAAGCGAACAACCCTGACACGGCTGATAACCGCAGGCTTTATAGCTGCGAGTGCAATATCAGTCATACCCGCAGCATCTGCAGCCAAGGCCAAGCAACCGACCATGTCGGAAGCAGATTTTGAAACCGCAAAAAACCTATACTTCCAGCGTTGTGCAGGTTGTCATGGGGTTTTACGTAAAGGTGCAACAGGTAAAAACCTGGAGCCCGAAAACACATTGAAAAAAGGCCAGAAGCGTCTGGAGAAAATCATTGCTCTGGGTACTGAAGGCGGCATGAATAACTTCGATGACATTATGTCGAAGAAAGAAATTTCCATGCTGGCGACCTATATTCAGATCGACCCACCCACGCCACCCGAAATGTCGCTGGCCTTAATGAAAGAACGTAAAAAAGTTTATGTTCAGGAAAAAGACTATCCGACCAAACCCATGCATGGTCGTAACTGGGAAAACTTCTTCCTGGTTATTGAACGTGACGTTGGAAAAGTGGCCGTTATTGACGGTGACAAACATGAAGTTGTGGCTCATATCGATACCGGCTACGCAGTACACGTACTGAAAGCATCTGAGCATCACAATACATTACATGCTAAAAACCCGGGTCGCTTCTGGTACACCATGGGTCGTGATGGCAAATTAACCAAGATTGACCTGTGGGCAAAACCTGAAAAGATGCGTGTAGCTGAAGTACAGGTTGCTTATGATGCACGTGACGTTGCCGTATCCGGTGATGGCAAATACATTATCGGTGGCGGTTACTGGCCCCCACACTTTGTTATCGTTGATGCCAACACAATGGATCCACTAAAAGTCGTTTCATCACGCGGTGTGAATGTTGATGGTAACTATGTTGAAGAATCACGTGTTGCAGCAATCTATGACACACCTAATGCATCATCCTGGCTAGTAGCTATGAAAGAACTGGGTCAGATGTGGCAGGTAGATTACTCAGACATCGACAATCTGCGTATCGATAAAATCGATTCTGCCAAGTTCCTTCATGATGGTTTCTTCGATCCAACTGGTCGTTATTTCCAGATCGCAGCAAATGCATCTAACAAGATGGTTGTTGTTGATACTCAGACCCGTAAACTGGAAGCTATGATTGATGTAGACAAGCTGCCACATCCCGGCCCTGGTGCAAACTGGATTGATCCCAAATGTGGTCCTGTAGGCGGCACCACTCATCTAGGTACTGGTCTGGTCAGTGTCTGGGGTAATGATCCAAAAGGTCACAAAGACCAGGCATGGAAACTATGTTATACCGTCGAAACTGACGGTGCTGGTGTGTTCATCCGTACGCATCCAAAATCTGATTATGTATGGGCGGATCAAACCAAACATCCAGAACCAGAAGTACAGCAGTCTATTCAGGTTATCGACAAGAAAACTCGTAAAATCGTTAAAACCATTCGCCTGACCGAGAAGAAAGGTTATGCAGCGGTTCACATGGAGTTCAACAAC
>JBFFSQ010000054.1:0-16237 GCA_041572275.1 Gammaproteobacteria bacterium | reverse complement strand
GAGGAACTGACGAGAGGAAAGTCCGGGCTCCACAGGGCAGGGTCCCAGGTAACGCCTGGGAGGTGTGAACCTACGGAAAGTGCCACAGAAAATATACCGCCTGTTTTTGACAGGTAAGGGTGAAATGGTGCGGTAAGAGCGCACCGCGCAGCAGGTAACTGTTGTGGCAGGGTAAACCCGACCCGGAGCAAGACCAAATAGAGAAGCAAAGGTGTGGCCCGCACTGCTTCTGGGTAGGTTGCTTGAGATATGTGGTGACGCATGTCCTAGATGAATGATTGCCCCAGCATATGCTGGACAGAACCCGGCTTACAGGCCGACTTCACCTTTTTTCTTATTCTGCGATTCAGCAGATAGTCTAAATAGCGCCAATCGATTGATGTGATCGAAGGGCTTCATTCGGTGCTATGACGGTTTTATGTTTTTTCTAAACATCTTCAAACTTAAAGTAATTTATTAAGTTGCTTCCGCAAGTCATTCACTTGTCTATGTAAATCTATTTTAATTCCATGTCTGCTCCAGGGTTTTATCTGTAAGTCTCTGTCCCATAAGGCTTTTTTGCTCAGTTTTAGCTGTTTTTTACTTGACAGTGGGGGGGTGTGGTACCTATAGTTTGTCAAAGTGGGGAAAAGTGGGTAAGTGTGGTTTATTTATCTGCGTTTTCTCGGGTGGTGGAGCAGGGTGGTCGAGACTGGATGTGGATCGACGTCCTTATCAATACGGCATACAGGCAAGCACTAATAACAAGATGATATTTCGTGGCATAAACAATCTAGCTGTAGATGCGAAAGGTCGTATGGCGATGCCTGCCCGTTATCGTGAGCGTTTAATGGAAACCTGTGGTGGACGTCTGGTGGTGACGGTGGATCGTGATCGTTGCCTGCTGGTCTATCCCCTGGCTGAATGGGAAGTGATTGAGGCCAAGTTGGTGAGTTTGCCAAGTTTAAACAAGCAGGCGCGATTGCTGCAGCGATTGCTAATTGGGCATGCTACTGAGGTTGAGCTGGATAGTCAGGGGCGTATTTTGTTGCCTACCATGCTGCGTGAATATGCGCAGTTAGATAAAAAAGTGGTGCTGATTGGTCAGGGTAAAAAGTTCGAGATCTGGGATGATCAGATCTGGACGGAGAACCAGAATGCCTGGCTGGAGGATGTGAATGCTGACGATGGAGATATGCCGTCAGCACTGGAAGATCTGTCATTGTAATGATGGACGGAGAATATACTCACCGACCTGTGTTGTTGGATGAGGTGATAACGGCGTTAGCCATTAAGCCGAGTGGTGTTTATCTGGACGGGACCTTTGGTCGCGGCGGACATGCTCAGGCGATACTGGAGCACTTGGGTGTGCGGGGGCGTCTGCTGGCAATTGACCAGGATCCTCAGGCGATACAGGTGGCAGAAGAAAAATTTGGATCAGATGCACGTTTTGAAATAGTCCATGGCAACTTTGAATCTCTGGCGGGGATAGTCGAGATGCGCGGATTAAAGCAAAAGCTGGATGGAGTGTTATTGGATATCGGGGTGTCATCACCGCAGCTGGATGATGCGTCCCGAGGTTTCAGTTTCCTGAAGCCGGGTCCACTGGATATGCGCATGAACCCTGACGTAGGTCAGTCGGCGGCGCAATGGTTGGCCGAGGTGTCTGAAAAAGATCTGGCGACAGTGTTGTTCCGCTATGGTGAAGAACGTTTTGGTCGGCGTATCGCGCGTGCGATCGTGACGGCGCGACAGCTGGAGCCTATTGAAAGCACGCTGCAGCTGGCTGAGTTGATTAGTGCGGCTGTACCGAAAAAAGAAAAAAATAAACATCCGGCAACCCGTAGTTTTCAGGCTATTCGTATTTATATTAATCGTGAGCTTGAGGTGTTGGAGCGGGCGTTGTCATCAGCGGCAGATATGCTGGCTGTGGGCGGACGCCTGGTAGTGATCAGTTTTCATTCGCTGGAAGACCGGATGGTAAAGCGATTTATGCGAGATAAGGCAAGAGGGCCTCAATTACCAAAAGATCTCCCGGTTATGCAGAGCGATATAGAAGTGCCGTTTCGCCTGGTGGGTAAAGCGGTTAAACCGGGGCGTGATGAGATTGAGCAAAATCCACGGTCGAGGAGCTCGGTCCTCAGGGTATTGGAGCGAGTGAGTTGAAGGTATCGCTAATCCTGATGGCGTTGTTGCTGGCTGTGGTGATGGCTTCGGCGTTTGCTGTGATCATGAGCAGACATGAAAGCCGTAAATTATTTGTTGAGCTCGAGCAGCTGCGTAAGCAGGTTGATGAGCTCAATGTGGAATGGGGGCGCTTACAGCTGGAGCAGAGCGCCTGGTCGGCTCATGGCCGAATTGAACGAATTGCACGAAAGCGACTGAATATGAAATTGCCCGTAGCTAGTGAGGTTGTTTACATACAGCCATGAAACAAGTCTCTCGCACCACAAATTATGTATTCCGACGTTATGTCGTGTTGGGTATTTTTTTGTTGGCCATGATGGGGTTGTTATGGCGTGCGCTCGATATGCAGGTGTTGAATCAGACCTTTTTTCAACAGCAGGGTGATGCACGGCATTTGCGTGTGGTGACCACACCAGCTCATCGGGGGGATATTTACGATCGCAACGGTGAACCATTAGCAATTAGTACGCCTGTGGACAGTATCTGGGCAAATCCCGGTGAATTGTTGGAGGCCCAGGAAAAGCTGCCGCAGCTGGCTAGTCTACTGTCGATGGATGCAAAGGCATTGCTGGCGCGGGTGAAAAAGAATGCACAACGGGAATTTATGTACGTGCGGCGTCATATTGAGCCAGCGCTGGGAGAGCAGGTAAGGGCCGGCGCTTTTCCAGGAGTGTATTTGCAACGGGAATATAAACGTTACTACCCAGCGGGCGAAGTGACCTCACATGTGTTGGGTTTCGCTAATGTTGATGACCAGGGTCAGGAAGGTCTGGAGTTAGCATTTAATGATTGGTTGACTGGGCGTGAAGGTTCTAAACGGGTTATTCGTGATCGTCTTGGTCGTGCTATTGATGATGTTGAGCGCCTGCAGGCGGCAGAGCCGGGCAAAGATATCCAGTTAAGCCTGGATCGGCGTGTTCAGTATTTGGCTTATCGGGCCTTGAAGGCAGCGGTTAAGGAGCACGCAGCGATTGCTGGCTCAGCTGTAGTGCTGGATGTAAAAAAGGGTGAAGTGCTGGCGATGGTGAATCAACCGTTTTTCAATGCCAATAACCGAAGCCAGTTAAAGCCGGGTGTATATCGCAATCGAGGGGTAACGGATGTGTTTGAGCCGGGCTCGACTATGAAACCGATCACCCTGGCGGCCGCGTTGGAAAGTGGTGGCTGGCATTTTCGGGATAACGTGCATACTGAGCCGGGATATATGCGCGTACAGGGTAACCTGATTAAAGATCACCGAAATTACGGCAAGCTTGATTTGGCGGGCATTATTTTGAAGTCGAGTAATGTGGGCATCAGTAAGGTGGCGCTGTCACTGGATCAGGATCAGCAGCTAGAGATGTATATGAAGCTGGGACTAGGAATGGATACTGGTAGTGGTTTCCCCGGTGAGGCTACAGGTCGATTGAATGTAGGGCAGTTAGGTGATTTTGAGCGTGCAGCCATGGCATTTGGTTATGGTTTGTCGGTGACGCCACTGCAACTGGCGCGTGCCTACGCTGCGTTAGCAAATGGTGGGCTGATGTATCCGGTGAGCTTTTTGCGTATCAATGAGCAGCCGCACGGTGAGCGGGTCATGACAGAAACAACTGCACGTCAAATACGGGCCATGATGGAGCAGGTGGTCAGTGAAGAAGGTACCGGTGCACGAGCGCAGGTGCCAAATTACCGTGTCGCGGGTAAGACAGGCACGGTACATAAATTTATAGCTGGCGGTTATGCTGAGGACCGCTATATGTCGATTTTTGCCGGCATGGCACCGGCATCAGATCCGCGCCTTGTTATGGTGGTGGTGCTGGATGAGCCCAGTAAGGGCGAGTATTTTGGCGGCCAGGTAGCTGGTCCAGTGTTTTCAAAAGTGATGTCAGGTGCTTTGCGATTACTCGATATTCCACCGGATGACTTGCATCTGGTGATGAAGAATTCTCGGAGGGACAACGCATGATGGCGGCAATGAAATTAGAAGATCAGGGTATGACACTTAAGCAATTGTTGTCAGCTTTTGTGACAATCGACTGTTTGCCAGATGTTCCGGTTACAGGCTTATGTCTGGATAGTCGAGAAGTCCAGCCAGGAAATGTTTTTGTGGCACTGGCGGGACAGACTGATCATGGTTTGGCGTTTGCTGAGGCGGCTATAAGCAAGGGGGCGATTGCTGTTTTGTGTGATCGTAAGTTCGATGCCTATTGCCAGGAGATTCTCTCAGCCTTGATGACACGCGCTATTTGTATTCCAGTGTACAACCTGAAAGAGAAACTGGGTGAGATAGCCAGTCGATTTTATCAGGAGCCATCAAAAGATTTGTTTACTGTGGGTGTTACCGGTACTGATGGTAAAACATCGGTGAGTCATTTTATTGCTCAGGCACTGGATGAGCCTAATCATCGCAGTGCTGTCATCGGTACTATCGGTAACGGCATTATGGGACGGTTGATGCCTGCAACGCACACAACGCCAGATGTGATTCAACTGCATCGATTGTTAACAGAGCTTTATGATACTGGAGCTGAGAGCGTCGCTATGGAGGTCTCCTCTCATGGTCTTGATCAGGGTCGTCTCGATGCTGTACAGCTTGATGTGGCGGTCCTCACCAATCTCGGGCGTGACCATCTTGATTATCACGGTGACCTTGATGCCTATGCAAAAGCCAAAAAGCGCCTGTTTAAACAGCCTGGTTTGAAGGCGGCGGTGTTGAATATGGATGATGCATTTGGTCGTCAGTTAGCCGTTGAGCTTAAACAGCAAATGACAGTGTGGGGTTACAGTCTGCAGAGTGAAGTGGAAGACAGTGTTGAAAATATGCTGACAGTAAGCCGTATTGAAACACAGTCTGCTGGTCAATTGATTCATATCTGTTCACCCATGGGTGAACAGGATGCGTATTTGCCCCTGCTGGGGGAATTTAATGTGGCGAATGCGCTGGCAACGCTGGCTGTGCTGTTGATTAAAGAGATTCCATTTGCAGATGCGGTTAAGCGCATCGAGAACCTGGTTACCGTGGCGGGTCGCATGGAGTCCTTTTATGCCGAAGGTCGGCCACTGGTAATTGTTGATTATGCACATACACCTCAGGCTCTGGAGTCTGTTTTGCGAACCTTGCGTAAACATTGTGAGCATGAGCTCTATTGTGTTTTTGGTTGCGGCGGTGATCGCGATAAGGGTAAACGACCGTTGATGGCTAAAGCTGCTGAGGAGTTCGCAGACAGAGTGATTGTAACCAATGATAATCCGCGCACTGAAAATACAGAGCAAATTATCATGGATATCCAGTCAGGCTTTAGTGACCAATCACTCATTGATGTTATTCAAGATCGTCAGCAGGCAATTGCCACCGCAATTAGTCAGGCGACGGCGAGGGATATTGTACTGGTGGCCGGTAAGGGGCATGAAGATTATCAGATTATCGGACGAGAAAAGTTGCCATTCAGTGATACACAGGTTGTGCGTGAATGTCTGGGGCTGGTTGAATGATGACAATGGTGCAAGCCAGTCAAGTCTTAGCAGCACCGCTACGAGGTGGTGACTGTGTGTTTGACAGTGTCTCGACAGACACTCGCAGCATTGAGTCAGGCGCCTTGTATGTGGCTCTAAAAGGTGAGCGTTTTGATGGTCATGATTTTATTGCAGATGCTGAGCGGGGTGGTGCAGTTGGTGTCGTGGTGAGTCAGTTGATGGACTCGTCACTGCCACAGATTCAGGTGGTTGATACCCGGCTTGCTCTGGGTGAGTTAGCAGCGGCCTGGCGTTTACAGTTTAAGGGTCCGGTCATTGGTATCACCGGTAGCAATGGTAAGACCACGGTTAAAGAAATGGTTGCGTCAATCCTGAGTGAGAAAGGTCAGGTGTTAGCCACTCGGGGTAATTTTAATAATGATATTGGTCTGCCATTAACCTTGTTACGTATTAGAGAGAATGACGAGTTCGCCGTGATTGAAATGGGCGCTAATCATTCGGGTGAAATTGATTATTTAACGCAGTTAACCAGGCCTGATGTGGCAGTAATTACCAATGCAGGGCCAGCGCACCTTGAAGGTTTTGGTTCAATTGAAGGTGTCGCGAGAGCGAAAGGTGAAATTTATGCCGGCTTGCAAGAAACAGGTACAGCGGTAATAAATGCCGATGATGCATATGCAGCCTACTGGTTGACGCTTTGTGAGCATAAAGAGGTCCTGCGTTTTGGTTTGCAGGCACAGGATGCAGACGTGAAGGGTGAGTGGCAACCGAGTGAGGCGGGTGGTCATTTAGCTATAACAACTGTGGATGGTCGTTGTGAGCTGAAGTTGGCTTTGCCTGGACAGCATAATGCAATGAATGCTCTGGCAGCAACAGCGGCAAGCATAGCGGCTGGTGCCACGCTGGAGGATGTTCAGCGTGCACTGAGTCGTTTTAAATCAGTGAAGGGACGACTGAATGTATACACCACACAATCAGGCATGAAAGTGATTGATGATACCTACAATGCTAATCCGGCTTCATTGGATGCAGGCCTTGATGTATTGACGCAGATGGACGGACGGCATTGGCTTGTATTGGGTGATATGGGAGAGCTGGGTGAAGACAGTCGAGCATTACATCAGCAGGCTGGGCGTTCAGCAAAACAGAAAAAATTGCATTGCCTGTTAGCGATAGGCGAAAACAGTCAGGAGGCCGTTAGGTCATTTGGTGAAAATGCTACGCATTTTCTCAACCAGGACGCATTAATCACATACATAAAAAAACATTCAGGCAGTGATGTGAATGTTCTAATAAAAGGTTCTCGATCAATGCATATGGAGCAGATTGTCGAGGCACTGGTGGGGGAGACGGCGTAATGCTTTTGTTACTGGCGGATTATCTGCAACAGTACCACAGTGGATTTAATGTGTTTCGGTATCTGACCTTGCGGGCAATTCTGGGAACTCTAACCGCATTGTTGATATCGCTCTGGATTGGTCCAACGATGATTCGTCGATTGTCGACATACAAGATTGGTCAGGTCGTGCGTGATGATGGTCCAGAAACACATTTGTCAAAAGCAGGTACACCAACCATGGGTGGTGCGCTTATCCTGATTGCTGTGGCGATTAGTACCCTGCTGTGGAGTGATCTGAATAATCGCCAGGTCTGGGTTACCTTACTGGTGACCTTGTTGTTTGGAGCGGTTGGTTTTGTTGATGATTATAAAAAACTGGTCGGTGGTAGTAGTAAAGGGCTTTCAGCCAGAGCCAAGTATTCCTGGCAAACAATTTTTGGTTTTGCTGCTGCATTTTATATCTACTACACAGCGCAGCAACCCATAGAAACACAATTAATTGTTCCTTTCGTAAAAGATGCTTTTATTCCCCTGGGTTGGGGGTTTGTTATTTTGGCCTATCTGACCATTGTGGGTAGCAGTAATGCGGTGAATCTGACCGATGGTCTGGATGGCCTGGCCATTTTACCAACGGTGATGGTGGCCGGTGCGCTGGCAGTATTCGCCTATGTCACAGGCCATGTGAATTTTGCTGAATATCTGGGTATTCCTTACGTCGCCGGTGTCGGTGAACTGATAGTGTTCTGTGCGGCCCTGGTGGGTGCTGGACTCGGTTTTCTGTGGTTTAACACCTACCCAGCCCAGGTTTTCATGGGTGATGTCGGTGCCCTGGCTTTAGGGGCTGCCCTGGGTGTGGTCGCAGTACTGGTGCGCCAGGAGCTGGTGCTGGTCATCATGGGAGGTGTGTTTGTGATGGAAACGGTATCGGTAATTTTACAGGTGGCTTCATTCAAGTTGACGGGGCGACGCATTTTTAGAATGGCACCCTTGCATCATCACTTTGAATTGAAGGGTTGGCCAGAGCCACGGGTGATTGTGCGGTTCTGGATTATTACAGTGGTGCTGGTTTTAATTGGTCTGGCATCGTTGAAAATACGTTAAGGTTTTTAGTACGAGAAATGACAGCAGCAATGGCAAATACATTGACAGTTGAGCAAGCGTTTATCCTGGTCGTTGGTTTGGGTGTGACCGGGCTGTCTGTTGTGCGTCATTTAAAACATGCGGGAGAAACAGTGGCAGTGGCCGATAGCCGGCAACAGCCCCCAGGCCTTGAACAATTAACGGCCGAGTTTCCAGATGTGCCGGTATATACCGGGGTGTTTGATGAGGCCATTTTCTGTGCTGCGAAACAGCTGGTCGTGAGTCCCGGGGTTGCCATTGCTGAGCCGGTGATTCAGCAGGCACAAGCTCAGGGTGTCGAGGTGATCGGTGATATTGAGCTATTTGCGCAACAGGTGAATGCACCGGTGATTGCTATCACCGGTTCAAATGGCAAGAGTACGGTGACCACGCTGGTTGGAGACATGGCAAAAAATGCAGGTCTTAAGGTTGCTGTTGGCGGTAATCTGGGTAGTCCAGCGTTGGATCTATTACGTGCAGATAGGGAGTTGTATGTTCTTGAGTTATCCAGTTTTCAGCTGGAAACCTTGCATAGTTTGAAGCCTGTTGCTGCGACAGTACTGAATATCAGTCCAGATCATCTGGATCGCTATGATAGTTACGACCACTATGCGCGGGTGAAAGCCGGTGTTTATCAGAATTGTAAGGTGGCGGTGATAAATCGAGATGATGTTCGGGTGAAACAGATGGCGACGGATGAGGATAATGTCACTGGTTTTACTTTACAAGAGCCAGTTGGGCATGATTTTGGTTTGCGACAAATAGAGGGGCGGTACTGGTTATGCTGTGGTGAGCAGGCATTGATTGCAGAGCATGAGTTACGCATGGGCGGACGTCACAATACGGCCAATGCTTTGGCTGCCCTGGCCCTTGGTGAGGCGGCTGGTATCGAAATGGATGTCATGCTGCAAACGTTGCGTCAGTTCCCGGGGTTGCCGCACCGAAGTCAATGGGTGGCCGATAAAAACCAGGTGAGTTGGTATAACGATTCAAAGGGGACCAATGTCGGTGCCACTTTGGCGGCCATTGAAGGCTTGAATGTTAAGAACAAAATAATTCTTATCGCTGGTGGCCAGGCGAAAGACGCGGATTTCAGTGCGCTTAAGTCAGCTGTACAGGCACGGGTGCGAAGCGTCGTGTTGATAGGTGAAGATGCTGCCATGATTGATCAGGCTCTGGGTCAGGTGGTGCCTGTAGTCTATGCCGAGAATATGACAGAGGCGGTGGCGATGGCAGCCGAGCAGGCACAACCGGGTGACAGTGTTCTGTTATCTCCGGCCTGTGCCAGTTTTGATATGTTTAAAGGTTTCGCACACAGAGGTGAGATGTTTGTGCAGGCGGTGGAGGCATTGTTATGAGCCTGATTATGCCGCTGTCAAATCGTTCGATCGAGAAACCGAAAAAAACAATCTTTGCCGAAGGGCTCGATCCTGTATTAATTGGTGTGACCCTGGCTTTGCTGTGCCTGGGTATGGTGATGGTGGCGTCGGCTTCAATTACTGTAGCCGATCGTCAAATCGCCACACCGTTTTATTATTTGCATCGTCAGGCCTTTGCGGCGGCGATTGGCATTGTGGCAATCATTTTTATGCTGAAAGTGCGATTGGTGTACTGGGAAAAATCGGGCATGGCTTTACTCGGCTTTGCGTTTTTCCTGGTAATGCTGGTGTTGTTGCCCGGAATTGGAAAAACCGTGAATGGTTCTACACGCTGGATTCCACTGGGCTTATTCAATCTGCAAGTATCGGAAGTGGTGAAACTGTTTTTGTTGATATACGTCGCTGGGTATCTTGTGCGCCATGGTGAAGAAGTACGTTCAAGCTTGTCTGGTTTTTTGAAGCCCATGGTCATGGTAGGGCTGGTATGTCTGTTTTTGCTGATGGAGCCAGACTTTGGTGCTTCGGTCGTCATCATGACTACGGTGTTGGGCATGATGTTCCTGGGTGGTGTCCGTTTCACCCAGTTTTTAACCATAATGCTGTTGTTTGGTGGTGCGGCAAGCATGTTGGTGATGACTTCAGAGTATCGTATGCAGCGCCTTACCGCCTTTGTGAATCCGTGGGCCGATCCATTTGATAGTGGTTTTCAGCTAACTCAGTCATTGATTGCTATAGGGTCGGGAGGCTGGACTGGATCTGGTTTGGGCGGCAGTGTACAGAAACTATTTTATTTACCCGAGGCCCACACAGATTTCGTATTTGCCGTCATGGCGGAAGAGCTGGGACTGTTAGGGGTAACACTGGTGATCGCTTTATTTGGTGTCCTGGTGTTCAGAGCGTTCATGATCGCCCATAAGGCTGAATTACATGGCAACCAGTTTTCCGCTTATCTGGCCTATGGCATCGGTATCTGGCTGGGTTTACAGGCCTTTATTAATATTGGTGTGAACATGGGGGTACTGCCTACCAAGGGGTTGACCTTACCTTTTATTAGCTATGGCGGAAGTAGTCTGATTGTCGTTTGTGCTGCTACGGGATTGTTGTTGCGTATATATTACGAGTGCAGCACTGGTCAGGCTATGACGCGTTCGAAGAACCGTCGTAAACCGGTGAAGACGAAGAAGAAACCTGCTCGTTTGCAGGATGTGTTTGAGGAGGCGGCATGACATCAGACACGCAGCGTCCAGTCATGATTATGGCCGGTGGTACTGGTGGTCATGTGTATCCCGCATTGGCAGTTGCTGATGAGTTACAGCAACGTGGAGTTCCTGTGATCTGGCTGGGAACACAGAAAGGTATAGAGGCACGACTGGTGCCAGCAGCAGGTATTGCAGTGGACTGGTTAGGTGTGAGTGGTTTGCGTGGCAAAGGTACGATGACATTGCTATTGGCGCCGTTCAAATTGTTGCGGGCTTGTGTACAGGCGTTAGCAATATTGATCAAGCGAAATCCATGTGCGGTGCTTGGAATGGGCGGCTTTGTCTCTGGTCCGGGTGGCCTGGTGGCCTGGCTGTTGAGGAAGCCGTTGTTAATCCATGAACAAAATGCAATTCCTGGTTTGACTAATCGTCTGCTGGCAAAACTGGCAAACACAGTGATGCAGGCTTTCCCGGGTAGTTTCAAACAAGCGGCCCTGCATGTAGGCAATCCAGTACGGGCAGACATTTGTGCGCTAGCAGAACCTGAGCAGCGATTTAAAAATCGTACGGGGCCAGTGCGCTTGCTGGTATTTGGCGGTAGCCTGGGCGCAGCGAAATTGAATGAAGTGGTGCCTCAGGCATTGGCGCTGATCAGTGAAGGGGAGCGTCCACAGGTTAGGCATCAGGCCGGACCTAAAAATTTGCAGCAGGCGCTGGCGAACTACCAGCAAAATGGTATCGAGGCAGATGTGGTTGCTTATATTGATGATATGGCTGAAGCCTATGCCTGGGCTGACCTGGTCTTGTGTCGTGCCGGGGCCATGACTGTGGCTGAATTGGCTGCAGCTGGTGTAGCCTCGATACTGGTGCCTTACCCTTATGCGGTGGATGATCACCAGACCTTTAATGCGCGTTATTTAAGCGACCAGGGGGCAGCGCGTCTGGTTCAGCAGGATGCTTTGAATGCGGTTGATTTACAGACGTTCTTCAGTGAAATGCCCCGTGAAGTTCTGAATGAAATGGCGATAAAGGCACGTCAGTTAGGTATGCCGGAATCCACTCGATTGGTCGCCGAACAGTGTTTGAAGGCAGGAGGGGTAGCATGCTGATCGAATCCCATCCCATGAGAAAAATTCGTCGAGTGCATTTTGTAGGTATCGGTGGAGCCGGTATGAGTGGAATTGCAGAGGTGCTGATCAATCTAGATTATGAGGTCAGTGGTTCGGATCTGGGCTCAAATGTCGCCACCCAGCGTTTACAGGGACTGGGCGCAGAGATATTCCTGGGTCATGCAGCTGAAAACATTGAAAGCGCTGAAGTTGTGGTGATTTCTACAGCGGTACCTGAGGATAATCCCGAGGTGGTGGCTGCCCGTGAACGTCATGTCCCGGTGATTCGACGTGCAGAAATGCTGGCTGAAATTATGCGATTCCGATATGGCATTGCAATAGCTGGCACCCATGGAAAAACAACGACGACCAGCCTTGTGGCCAGTCTGCTGACAGAAGGCCGGTTGGACCCAACGTTTGTGATCGGGGGCAAGCTCAACAGTGCCTCGACCAATGCCCGTCTTGGTGCTGGTCGTTATCTGGTGGCTGAGGCTGATGAAAGCGACGCATCGTTTCTGCTGTTACAGCCGATGATCTCAGTGGTGACAAATATTGATGCTGATCATCTGGAAACCTATGGTGGTGATTTTGATCATTATCGCCATGCCTTTGTGGAGTTTCTTCATCATTTGCCTTTCTATGGTCATGCAATCATGTGTCTGGATGATGATGAAGTACGCAAGGTTCTGCCAGATGTATCACGACCGGTGTTGACCTATGGCATAGAGCATGATGCTGATGTGAAAGCCTGTAATGTACATTGCGACGGTATGCAGTGCAGTTTTGAAGTGAGTCTGCCCGATCGTGATGAGGCATTTGAGGTGATGTTGAATATGCCAGGGCGTCACAATGTGCTTAACGCGCTTGCAGCCATTACGGTTGCTCATTTGCTGGGGGTTGAAGAAAAGGATATCCAGACAGGACTCGCTCAGTTTCAGGGTATTGGGCGTCGTATGCAACAGTATGGTGAAATCACGACGCCTAAGGGCAGTATTCTGCTGATTGATGATTATGGACATCACCCGACTGAAATAGCGGCGACATTGGCGGCTTGTCGAACTGGTTGGGCCGATAGACGCCTGGTGGTAGCATTCCAGCCGCATCGATACACCCGAACGCGAGACCTGTTTGAAGATTTCAGTCGTGTCCTGGCTGATACCGATACTTTGCTGGTTACAGAGGTGTATTCAGCGGGTGAAGAGAGTATTGCCGGAGCGGATGGGCGAGCCTTATGTGCCGCCATCCGCGCCCGGGGCCGAGTTAATCCAGTGTTTGTCGAGGATATTCAGTCCTTGCCTGAGGCGCTGATGGATGTACTGGAAGATGGGGACGTATTGCTGACCCTGGGTGCTGGCAGCATTGGTGCTATGGCCGCGCAACTGTCACAACAGCTGGCGGAGGTGTCAGCATGATGGCAGCAATGAACGAACAGCCATGGCGTGGTGAGATGAAGCTGAACGAACCTATGTCGAAACATACCAGCTGGCGTATTGGTGGCGTTGCAGATCATTACTATACACCGGCAGATATTGAGGATCTGTCGAAATATCTGGCGGCTTTACCTGAGCAGGAGCCTGTTATGTGGCTGGGGCTGGGTAGCAATTTACTGGTTCGAGATGGTGGTGTTCGCGGAACCGTAATTGCCCTGAAAGGCAGTTTGTCTGATATCCAGCTGTTGGATGGTGAGCGCATAGAGGTGGGTGCCGGAACCAGCTGCGCAAAGTTGGCTCGCTATTGCAGTAAGCATGATTTAGTGGGCGGTGAGTTTTTTGCCGGTATCCCTGGTTTGTTAGGCGGGGCTCTGGCCATGAATGCCGGTGCTTTTGGTAGTGAAACCTGGGACTTTGTTGAATCTGTGATCACGATGGATCGACAAGGGCACGTATTCACCCGCCAACCAGACGATTTTTCAATTGGTTATCGAACGGTGAAAGGGCGTGATAAGGAGTGGTTTGTATCGGCGATTTTGAAATTCAAGTCGGGTGATGGTGCAAAGGCTGCTGAAAATATTCGTCAGTTGTTGGATAAGCGAGCAGCAACCCAACCTACTGGTTTGCCGAGTTGTGGTTCAGTGTTCAGGAATCCACAAGGTGATTATGCGGCTCGCCTGATTGAAGATTGTGGTTTGAAGGGTAAACAGATTGGTGGTGCTGTGGTATCAGAAAAGCACGCAAATTTTATTATCAATACCAACAAGGCCAGTGCCAGGGATGTGGAAACACTGATTGCTTATGTGCAACAACAGGTCAAGTTGAAGCACGGTGTGGACCTGCACACGGAAGTCAAAATAGTCGGGGAGCCAGCCTGATGGATGATTTTGGCAAAGTAGCAGTGTTGATGGGGGGCTGGTCTGCGGAACGTGAGGTGTCGTTAAACAGTGGTCGTGCCGTACTTGCGGCGTTACAGAAACAGGGTGTTGATGCCCATGGTATCGATGTTAATCGTAACATCCATGAACAGTTGGCAAGCAGCAAGTTTGACCGGGTGTTTAATATTTTGCATGGTCGCGGTGGTGAAGATGGTGTGATACAGGGTGTTCTCGATGTGTTGCAGCTGCCCTATACCGGTAGCGGTGTTTTAGGCTCTGCCTTATCGATGGATAAATTGCTGACCAAGCAGCTCTGGCATGGTGTTGGTTTGCCAACGCCTGAGTACAGAATATTGGAGACCGCAGCAGACTGTCAGGAAGCTGTCGAATCATTGGGGTTGCCCTTGATGATTAAGCCTGTGCTGGAAGGTTCCAGTATCGGTATCAGTAAAGTGACTGAAGCAGACGATATGCTGGCAGCCTGGACTCGTGCAAATGATTGTGTGGGTCATGTGATCGCGGAGAAATTTGTAACCGGACAGGAATATACAGCGGCGATATTGGGTGAGCGTGTGTTACCCATGATTCGCCTGGAAACGCCGCGGGATTTTTATGACTACAAGGCGAAATATGATGATAGCGGTACCCAATATCATTGTCCCTGTGGTCTGTCAGATGAGCAGGAGCATGAGCTGGGCGAGCTCGTGTTGAAAGCGTTTAAAACGACCCATGCCAAGGGCTGGGGTCGGGTGGATTTTATGCTCGATGAATTTGAACAGCCCTGGCTGATTGAAGTGAATACAGTCCCGGGGATGACGGATCATAGTCTGGTACCAATGGCTGCTAAACAGGCGGGTATTGATTTTGAAGCACTGGTGATTGAGATACTGCGGGGAACACTGGACTAATGGCAAAGCGAAGTCATGCGGTGAGAGGCAGGTCCAAGTCCCGACAGAAGCAAGGTCGTCAGTGGCTAGCGCATGTCATGCCGTTATTACAGAGTCGGTGGCTAAAAGTCGGGGTGTTATTGTCGGGTCTGACTGTGGCGTTGGTATGGCTTCAGCAACAGATCGATATCGACCAACTCTTGCCGATCGAAAGAGTTCAGATTGAGGGTGAGTTTAAGCATTTGTCGACGCAGGATTTGCAGGAGCGGGCATTGCCACATGTCAGCGGTGGTTTCTTCACCGTCAATCTGGTGGATGTGAGGAATGCATTGATTAATCTGCCCTGGGTAGAGGATTTGTCGATACGACGGACCTGGCCTGATGCCTTGACTATTCGGGTGATTGAAAAACAGGCAGTAGCCTACTGGGGAGAAAGGCAGTTGGTCAGTTCACGTGCAGAGGTTTTTGAGCCAAATGGTCTGAGCCGTGACATGGTGCTGCCAGTGTTGATTGGGCCTCAGGGGCAACATGAGGAGATGTTGAAGGAGCTGGCACGGATGCAGGCCTGGCTGATGGAGTCAGGCTTGATGATCAGTAAAATCCTGCAGGATGAACGCCGGTCCTGGGTGCTGTATATGGAGTCAGGGCTGGAGTTGCGTTTGGGACGGCATAGTCGGAGTGAGCGCTTACATCGTTTTGTCGATGTCTATAAGCAGCATTTACAGAAAAAGAATGAACAGATTAAACATATTGATATGCGTTATACCAACGGCTTTGCCGTTGCCTGGAAACAGGAACAACAGGGCCGAGGAGTATAAAAGGGTATGAACAAAAAAACTGATAAAAACTTGATTGTTGGCCTGGATATCGGAACGTCCAAGGTGGTTGCTATTGTCGGCGAGGTTAACAGTAGCGGTGATATCGATATTATTGGTCTGGGCTCGCACCCATCACGAGGCCTGAAAAAGGGAGTTGTGGTAAATATTGAGTCAACGGTTCAGTCAATACAACGGGCGATAGAAGAAGCCGAGCTCATGGCCGGTTGTCAGATCAATTCTGTGTATGCAGGAATTGCAGGTAGTCATATCAAGAGTATTAATTCTCACGGTATCGTTGCCATCAAGGACCGTGAGGTTAGTGATTCGGATCTGGACCGCGTTATTGATGCTGCGCGTGCTGTAGCGATCCCTGCTGATCAACGTATTTTGCATATCTTACCCCAGGAATTCGTGATTGATGATCAGGAGGGTGTGCGTGAGCCTATCGGTATGTCCGGAG
>JBFFSQ010000053.1:0-16370 GCA_041572275.1 Gammaproteobacteria bacterium | reverse complement strand
TAGTTCCTGGGTCTTGTCTGTATCTTTGCCGCTGAGTTTTAAACTGAGGACGGCATTTTTAAGGCGCTTGTGCCAAAGTTGATCCAGTTCCTGGCTTGAGTGTGCCCAGGGCTCCTGCTCGCGTTCTGCTTTCAGGCTTTCTTTGCTGCTAAAATCCAGTTTGTCGATACCCTTGTCGAGTTCAGATAGCATGAATTCCAGGCGCTCGATAATACGTTGGTGATAACGGTTAAAAATGAAAAAAGCCGGATCCAGGTTGCCGGTTTTGAGTGCGTCATCCAGCAGGAAACGGAATTTTTCAAATTCACGAATATCGCTGGCCAGGAAATAGCTGCGATCGCGATCCAGTTCTTCCAGGTAACGATCCAGTACAGTCGATGATAAATTGTTGTCGAGCTGAATATTGTGGCGTTGGAAGTGCTGGTGACGCAAACGGCTGATGATTTCAGCAGTGGTCTGGCTGTGTGCCTGTAGCGGCTTTAATTGCTCGTTGTTCGGGCTGATAACAGCCAGACTGGTCAACGGCAGCAGTACAACGCTGAGCAGGATAGCCAGAGCCCTGGAGGGAGATTGAATTAATTTCATGATAATCAACAGCTTGTCTTCTACTGGATCGAATATTAGTAATATTAGACCAGATTTTGAAAAATAAATCCGCGATAGAGGGCTAATATTTCTATGTTGAGGCTTAGATGGGGGCGCAACCTGCCGGATTAAAGGCCTCTGTGAGTCTGGCGCTGGTCAGGGTCTATCATTAAATAACCAGCTCAACCCCTTCGACTGCGTCGTTTCGTACATAAAAACCCCTCATATCGAGTACGCCCTTGGTATCGAGTGAAATAATCAGATACAGCGCATCCGGGTAACTGGATTGCTGGATATCGGTGGCTGAAGGCTCGGCGGGGGCATGGGGGTGGGAGTGGTAGATGGCAAACAGTTCTTCACCTGTCTCACGCATGGTCTTCATGGCTTTGATCTGTTGGGCAGGGTCAAGCTCGAATTGTCGTTGTTTGTCCTCTGCGATGTTGGTAATCGGGTAAATGTGACAGGGAATTCCGTCACGGGCGCTGACCAGGCCACAGGCTTCGGCCTCGGGCTGTTGTTGTGCCTGGGTGAGTATCTGGTTGGCAATGGTGCGGGGCAGGGTAATCGTTTTCATAATTATGTGTTTCCACAGACAGGGCAGCCAGGGTCTTTGCGTAGTTTCATGCTGCGCCATTCCTGGTAGACACTGTCTGAAATAAGTAGTCTGCCGGTGAGTGGCTCACCGACGTCAGCAATGAGTTTAAGGGTTTCCATCGCCTGAATGCTACCCATAATACCCACCATGGGGGCGAGTACACCATTTTCGCTACAGGTCTCCTCAACGGAGCCGTTTTCATCATAGAGGCAGCGATAACAGGGGCTGTCGTTTCGGCGCATATCAAAAATACTGATTTGGCCTTCCATGCGAATGGCCGCAGCGGAGACCAGCGGTTTACGGTTGGTGACACAGGCTTTGTTTATGCTAAAGCGTGTTGGGAAATTGTCCGTGGCATCGATGATGACATCGGCCTGTTTAACCTGTTGGTCCAGCTCGGTGTCATCAAGTTTATGACTGATGCAGTGGATGTCGACATCAGGATTCAGCTGGAGCAGATTCTGGCGGGCTGATTCTACCTTGGCCTGACCAATGTTGTCTGTGCGATGCAGGATTTGTCGTTGCAAGTTGGATAATTCCACAGTGTCGTGATCAACCAGGGTGAGTTGGCCTACACCGGCTGCTGCAAGATACATGGCCACCGGAGAGCCGAGGCCGCCGAGGCCAATAATCAGTACATGAGACTCCAGTAGCTTTTGCTGGCCCTCGATGCCGAATTGGGGCAGAAGGATTTGTCGGCTGTAACGCAACAGTTGATCGTCATTCATCATCGAATGGTATCAGTTTTTGGGGTTGGATTGACAGCCAGGGTGTCGACTGAAGTTGCTCAAGATTGTTTAGCTTACAGGTATTTGCGCCAGTGCTCCGGGCGCTTGTCACGGCAGCCGTGATGGAGGTTGCTGTAGCGCTGGATAAAGACCATGGTGGTGGTATCGGTTTCTTCGGCGCAGCCAAGATTGGCGCGTTGAGTATCTTCAGAATAGGTATACAGGGCACGCTTCATGCGAGTCATGAGGCGGTTATCCAGATGGTAGCCGAGTCGCATCAGGGCTTCTTCGATGATGCTTAAGGTCAGTATGCGGACATCGTAGCTGACGTATAGGCACAGTTCATTGGCGTACTGAATGTCCTTGATGCCTTCTGCGTCACTCAATAGCAGCAGTGCGCTTCTGGCCTGCTCAGGGTCAGGATGCAGGTGGCAAAATCGTATTTCGCGGCGTTTGATCAGATCATCAGTTCCATTCATGCTGTTTAAATTAGGACAAAATATAAAAAATATCAAGCTATTTATAATTTGCTCTAAATTGAATTGAATTTATATAAAATGATCGAAGGCTTTTCTATAAGATATTGAGTTATATAGAAAATATTCCAGATGTTGTTCGTGGATTGCCTGAAATATCATGGTGCTGTTTGATCTGTTGGTAGCCAGTTTTGATAAAGATATCGAGCACAGATTCTTTCTGGTCGTAGCCATGTTCAATTATGAGCAGGCCACCAGGTTTGAGGTGGTTGCGCGCCTGTTTGGCAATAATACGGATGTCATCTAGGCCATCAGCACCGGCAGCCAGTGCGCTTTTGGGTTCGAACCGAACATCGCCCTGGTGCAAATGAGGGTCGTTTTCAGGGATATAGGGTGGGTTGCTGACGATGACATCAAACTGTCTTTGGGTCAGGGGCTGGAACCAGTTGCCCAGCAGGAACTCAATATTTTCAATGTTCAGAGCGCTGGCATTTTCGCACGCGATTGCAAGAGCCTGTGCTGAGGCGTCGGTTGCCACGATACGCCACAGGGGGCGTTCAGAGGCAATGGCCAGCGCTATGGCGCCGCTGCCGGTACCGAGATCAACCAGATCGATCGCAGGAAAGGGTGGATAGTCGGCCAGAATTTGTTCCACCAGCAGTTCGGTGTCGGGTCGAGGGATTAGAGTGTGTTCAGAGACTTTAAGTGCGAGAGACCAGAACTCCCGCTCTCCGATAATATGTGCAATGGGTTCCCCTTGCAGGCGTCGCTCTAGATAGCTATTGAAGGCCTGTAGCTGGGTGTCATCCAGCAGCTGTTCCGGCCAGGTCAGTAAATAGGCTCGGTTTTTATGCAACAGGTGGCAGAGCAGAACTTCGGCATCCAGGCGTGCTGAATCCGATACCGCCTGCAGGCGTTGGCTGGCATCAGCCAGGGCATCTTTGATGATCACTGCTCGGACAGGGCGGCCAGTTGTTCTGCCTGGTATTCGTTGACCAGAGGCTCGATGATCTGGTCGAGGGCCCCCTGCATAAATTCATCCAGCTTATACAGGGTCAGGTTGATGCGGTGATCAGTGACTCGGCCCTGGGGATAATTGTAGGTACGGATACGCTCGGAACGGTCGCCGCTACCCACCAGGGATTTTCGGGTCTGGGCCTGTTCGGCGCGCAGTTTTTCCTGTTCGGCGTTGACTATTCGGGCTTGTAACAAGGACATGGCACGGGCCTTGTTCTTGTGCTGCGAACGTTCATCCTGGCATTCCACTACAGTGCCGGTCGGGATGTGAGTGAGGCGGACCGCCGAGTCGGTTTTGTTAACATGCTGGCCGCCGGCACCAGAGGCTCGGTATGTGTCGACCCGTAAATCGGCTGGGTTAATGACGATTTCTTCCATCTCGCTGGGTTCAGGGATAATTGCCACGGTGGCTGCTGAGGTGTGTACCCGGCCCTGGGATTCGGTCTCGGGAACTCGTTGGACGCGATGGGCACCGGATTCGAATTTTAGTTTGGAGTAGGCTCCATTCCCCACCAGGCGGGCAATAATTTCCTTGTAACCGCCGTGTTCACCAAGATTTTCACTTAATACTTCCACTTTCCAGCGCTGACTCTCGGCGTAGCGACTGTACATACGGAACAGGTCGCCAGCAAAAATAGCGGCTTCATCACCGCCGGTGCCGGCGCGGATTTCCAGGAAGATGTTGCTATTGTCGAAGGGGTCTTTGGGCAACAGCAGTTTCTGTAAATCCAGTTCCAGTGTTTCAATGCGTTGCTGGGCGTCTTTTTGCTCCTCGAGGGCCATCTCCTGTAAGTCAGGGTCGTTATCTTCGAGCATTTCCCGGGCAGTCTCCAGATCGCTATGGGCGTTCTGGTAATCACCAAAGGTTTTAGTGACCGGTTCCAGTTGGGCGTATTCCATGGATAATTCACGAAACTGATTCTGATCGGCAATGACGTCCGGATCTCCCAGTAACATTCCGACTTCCTGATAACGGTCTTGCAGGTTTTCCAGCTTTAAACGAATGGATTCTTTCATAAATGATGTGATTACTTATTTAGTGTCGGTAGGTTTTTTGACCGGTTCCTGTCCAAGCAGTAAAAGCCGGGCGCTGTCGATAATTTCCTGGCGATTGTCCTGGCTGGCCTGTCGTAACTGTATGCTGGGCTGATGCAGGAGTTTGTTGGTCAGAGTCTGGGCGAGAAATTCCAGTACATCATCGCTGGGTTTGCCCTGGGCCAGCTGCTTACGCGCTTTTTCCAGTACTTCACGGCTGATGGTGTCGGCGTTATCACGGATATCACGGATGATATCTACGGCTTCTAACGAGCGCTGCCAGTTGAGGAAGTGTTCGACCTGGATATCAATGATTTCAGCCGCCTGTTGTGCGGCTTGCTGTCGGGATTCCAGATTTTCCTGAATGATTTCCTGTAAATCATCCACCGTGTAGAGATAGACGTCGTCAAGTTCGCCCACTTCTTCCTCGACATCGCGGGGGACGGCAATATCCACCATAAATATTGGTTTGTGTTTGCGCTTTTTCAGGGCTTTCTCAACAGCACCCTTACCGAGAATGGGTAGAGGGCTAGCCGTGGAAGAAATCACGATATCGGCCTGGGGTAAATAATCGGGAATTTGTGGTAACGGGATGGCTTCGCCATCAAATTGCTCGGCCAGGGTCTGGGCACGATCAATACTACGGTTGGCTATGATGACATGTTTAATGTTGTTGGCGTGCAGGTGGCGGGCTGCCAGCTCAATAGTTTCACCGGCACCTATCATCAGTGCAGTGAGATTGTTGAGGTCACCAAAAATCTGTCGTGACAGGCTGACTGCAGCAAAAGCCACAGAGACAGGGCTGGAACCGATTTCCGTATCCGTGCGCACCTGTTTGGCAACAGAAAAGGCATGCTGGAACAGCTTGCCCAGCATGGTACCCATGGTGCCCTGATCTTTTGCGTGAGCATAGGCCTGTTTCATCTGGCCGAGGATCTGGGGTTCTCCCAGGACCATGGAATCCAGTCCAGATGCCACACTTAATGCATGGCGGATGGTTGCCTCATGGTCGTGCAGGTAGAGGTGGTCATGGATCTGGTTTGGCGTCATGCCATGAAAATGGCTGAACCACTCAATGAGCAGTTGGTCGTTGGCACTATCTTCGTTAGTGGTCGTGCAATAGAGTTCGGTGCGATTACAGGTCGAAAGGATGGCGACCTCAGAAATACACTCCAGCTTGGACAGTGATTCTACAGCACTGGGTAGGTTTTCGGGTGTAAAGGCAAGCTTTTCACGCATTTCAACCGGCGTAGTTTTGTGATTGAGACCTAAAGTTATCAGTGACATAGAGTGGTTTCGAGGGAAAAGGCCAGAGACGATTCCCGGTTAATTGCCAGTAAATTTATCAGAGAACCCTAAATTATCTTGAATAGAGCCTGAAAGTTCAATGAAAACATACAGAATCAATAAGTTAATTTGATGAGGTGTCAGGCGTAGAATAAAGTTTTTATGCCGTTGCAAGATGGTCTGCAGTGACAAAAAAGAGCTATTAAAAAGGATTTCCCATTATTTATCAATTTAAGAACTAAAATAACGGTATTGAGAATAAATATCATATGTGGCATGTCGTGATCGTAATGTGGAACGAACGTTGGGCAGGGTATGAAATATCAAATGCAGGAGCAAGGAGGTAAACGAGTGATTAGACGCATGATCTTGTTCATGGCATTAGTGATGTCCTCTGCTGGCGTGTGTGCTATTGATTTACACATCACGACCGGGTTTACGCCGCCGGTGTCTGATTTTTTCAGGCAGGTGCTGGCAGAGGCGGATCGTCGGTTACCTGATGTCACTATCAGTTTTGAGGTATTACCCGCTGAACGCTCACTGGAGCTGGTCGAAAAAGGCTTCAATGATGGCGATTGTTGCCGGATTCCTGCCGTTATTACCCAGTCCTACAAGCGCTTCATTGCTGTGAATGAGAGTTTCTACAGTGTGCGGTTCAGTGCCTTTGCGCGGCAACCTGATCTGGCGATTCAGTCATTTTCTGATTTAAAGCCCTATGCCGTGGGTACGGTTAAAGGCTGGAAGGCTGCTGTCAATCGGGTGCATGCCATTGGTCCGGCGAGGGAATATGTTGTGACCAGCCCCGAGCAATTGTTTCAGATGCTGGATATGGGACGCATTGATGTGGGTGTCATGGGCTATGCCAGTGGACTCAAGGCTATATCCGACCTGCAACTCAAAGATATTTATGCACTTGAGCCCCCTTTGCTGAAAAAAGAGCTGTTTCTGATGTTGTCCGATAAACATGCGGCGCTAGTGCCGGTGTTTGAGAAGGTATTCAAGGCCATGCGAGAGGACGGCACGATTGAGCGCTTGTATCAGGATATGCTTCGAGTGGGTTCTTAATTGAGACATCTGAAATGCAAAATATCCCGGGTTCTGGTGCTTTACATTCTGTTATTCAGTTCAGTGGTGACACTACTCCTTACCCTGATTCACCTGCGTCTTGATTACAATCATGACATTGGGGTTATCGAGCAACAGTTGCGACAGATTCAACTGACGAATCTGGCGACTATCACCCAGTCTATATGGACGATGGATACTGAGTCTGTCCAGTTACAGTTGGAAGGGCTAAATCGGTTGCCTGACATTATTCGGGTTGAGTTGAATGATGGTAATCAGTTGCTGGCAGCTGCAGGCGAGGTGAATACCCGGCATATCATCGAGCAGCGCTTCCCGATTCAACATATGTATAAAGACCGTGAGGTTTCTCTAGGTGAGCTTAAGGTCGTAGCCACCAAAGAGAATGTCTACAATCGGTTGTGGGATACGGTACTAATTATCCTGGTGTCGCAGGGTGTGAAAACGTTTCTGGTGAGCTTGTTTGTGCTGGTGATTTTTTATTCACTGGTGACCCGGCACTTGTCTCGAATTGCCGAATATTCAGGGCAGATCGATTTTCGGATCAAGCACCCGCCGTTAGCGTTAGATCGTCGGGTATCTAAACTTAGCCAGGACGATGAACTGGATAAGCTGGTCGATGCCATTAATCAGATGAGTCAGGAGAATAATCAGGCCTATAACGATCTGATACAAAACCAGCAAATGCTGGCGGAAAGTGAAGCTCGCTTTTCGGCTATATTTAATTCCATTTCTGATTCGATTGTTGTGGCAGATATGGAGCGCCGGATTATCTTTGGTAATCCAGCTATGTATAAACAGTTTGGTTATACGCTGGATGAGGTAAAAGGACAGACGACAGAAATTTTGTATGCCGATCCAGCGGAATATGTGCAGCAGGGTAAGCAGCGTTACCACGCTCAGGCAGGGAAAGAAGTCACGGCTTATGAAATACAGTATCGGCGCAAAGACGGCAGTGTGTTTGATAGCGAGACAATGGGAGGGCAAATCAGGCTGGAAGATGGCTCACTGATTGGCTTTATTGGTGTGATCCGGGATATCAGTCGGCGGAAACAGGCTGAGCAGGAAAATTTGAGCCTGCAGAAACAATTGCAGCATGCGCAGAAGATGGAAGCCGTGGGTATGCTGACCGGTGGCATTGCCCATGACTTTAATAATATTCTCGCGAGTATCCTGGGTTATGCGGAATTGTCTCAGGCAACCGCAGCGGCCCAAGAGGATCAAGGCCTTGGTCAATATCTCCAGCAAATTGAGCGCAGTGGTCTGAGAGCCCGGGATCTAGTGGCGCAGATGCTGGCATTTAGTCGGGGCGCACCTTCTGAACCTAAAATCATTGCCCTGTCAGAGGTGATTGAAGATACCGTTAACATGCTGGCAGCTATGCTGCCATCGAGCATTGAGCTGCTCTTGCAGGTGGAAGATCAAGTACCTCCGGTTCAGGTGGATGAGGTGCAAATGCATCAGTTGCTATTGAATTTATGTGTCAATGCGAGAGATGCTATGGAAGGCAGTGGCACGCTGACTATCGGTCTTAAGTATAGAATGGTAGAAGCAGCGGTATGTGTTTCATGTCATCAGGTGATTAACGGTGATTTTGTTGAACTGTATGTTGGTGACTCGGGCACAGGCATTGAGGCGGGCCTGGTCGAACGTATTTTTGAGCCATTTCTGACGACCAAAGAGGTGGGTAAGGGTTCTGGTATGGGATTGGCGGTGGTGCATGGAATCATACATCAGCACCAGGGGCATGTACTGGTCGATACTCAAAAGGGGCAGGGTTCGGTATTTCGATTGTTGATACCTGCGGTGACGGTCGCTGAAGGTCGATCTGGGGTGAGGCCTGACGATGCAGATCTAGTATCAGTGTCGGGGGCTGGTAAGCATATTCTGGTCGTGGATGATGAGGAGGCCGTCGTGTCTTATCAGCAGGATTTACTGGAAAGCTATGGTTTTAAAGTTAGTACCTATACCCGAAGTCAGCAGGCGTTTACAGCGTTTGAGAAGGCCCCAGGGCAATTTGATCTTGTTATCACTGATCAGACCATGCCAGAAATGACGGGTCTGGAACTGGCAAAGCGTATACGCAGTGTACGTTCGGATATCCCGCTGGTGATTACAAGCGGATACAGTGAAGATATTAATCCGAAGAGTATAGAAGCCGCTGGTGTCACAACATGTTTGAACAAGCCGGTGTTGAAACAGGACTTATTGAAACTTTTGTCTGAACTGCTTTAGCAGCTGTCGCCGTGGGTTCTTAGAACTAATGTCTACGCAGATGGGTCGTATCAATGGGCTTTAAGTTTGGCCCTATTGAATGTTCGTTGGTGTGTGTACGGCCGAATATTGGATCTTGGTCAGGGTATTTAATTGAATTTGGTTTATAGTTTAAAAAAAAGGCCGTTTAATTGGGGTTATTTATGTATTGGCTGAGGCCTGAAATCTTCATTCGTCGAGTTGTCTTTGCGGTGCTGGCTGCATCCTTGGTCAGTTGTGGCACTGTCACCCGTCTGGAAACCATTAAAGATGATGATGTGGCTGTCAGCCAACCCCATGAACTCAATGGCGACCTGCTGTTTAATCTGTTAGCTGGGGAATTTGCCGGCGTACGGGGACAGTTAGGAGAATCTGCAGACTATTATCTTGAAGCCGCGGAACAGACCCGTGATCCATTGATAGTGGCACGTGCTGCTCATATCGCCCTTTACGCAAAGCAGTATGAGAAAGCGTTACGCCTGAGTCATCGCTGGCAGGCACTGGCGGGTGAGCAGCAAGATATTGATCGCCTGCGAGTACTGATCTATTTGAATCTGGCTAAAGTGGATGAGGCCGTTGCGGTTATTGATCAATTGTTAGTGATCGATGGGCAGGTGGATGATCAGTCGGTCAATTCTTTAGGACGGATTCTTAAGCAGGAAGTTGACACGAAGATCGGCCTGGATGTACTCGATGCACTGAATCAACGTCATCATGATCATCCTCAGCTGATGTTGTTGCTGGCCCGTTATCGTGCAGGTGCTGGTGAGTATGCAGCAGCCCTGCCTGTGGTGAAGCGAATTATCGAACTGGAACCTGATATGGTCGATGCCTATCTGGTGAAGGCGCAGGTACTGGTTGGTCTCGAACGGGACAGTGATGCACTGGAAGCGGTTTCGGTTGCGTTGTCGAAGCGGCCTGATGATTATCGCCTGCGTATGCAATATGCCCGCATGCTGGTACAGATGAAACAGTATAAGTTGGCTAGAAAACAGTTTGAACGCCTGCAGAAGATAAAACCGAATGATGAAAATGTACTCCTGAGTCTGGGCTTGCTGGCGATAGAGATGGATGATGCTAAAACGGCTATTGTTTATCTACAACAAGCGGTGAAGGCAGGGGCGCATAACGGTCAGGCTTATTACTATCTGGGACGTATTTATCAAAGTCAGGGGGACTGGGGCCTGGCTATCGAGCATTATGAGCAGGTGATGCATGGTGAGTTTGTACTGGATGCCCGTATTCGATCAGCAGGACTGCTGGCACAGTTGGGCGAAGTTGAGGCGGCATTGAGCAAGCTGCAAATGCTGCTTAATCAGGGTGTTAACGGTCAACGTAATATTCAGATATACCTGGCCCAGGGAGAAGTTCTACGGAATGCACAACGTGAAAAGGATGCCATGGATATCTATAACCAGGCGCTTAAAAAAGCCCCCACCAATACCGAATTGCTGTATGCGCGGGCCTTAACGGCTGAGCGACTGGATATGCTGGAGTTGACGGAATCAGACTTGCTTACGGTACTCCGGCATGAGCCCAATAATGCCAATGCGCTGAATGCCCTTGGTTATACCCTGGCAGATCGCACCAGTCGTCTACAGGAAGCCAAGGAATATATCCTGAAGGCCGCTAAACTGCTGCCAGATGATCCGGCTATACTGGACAGTCTGGGTTGGGTTTATTATCGCCTGGGTGAATATGAAAAGGCGATCAAATGGCTACGCAAGGCGTTTAATCAAATGCAGGATGCCGAAATTGCCGCGCATCTGGGCGAAGTGCTGTGGGTCAGTGGCCAACTTGAAGATGCAGAAAAAATATGGCAACGTGGCTTGGAGTTGAATGCTAATCACCGTGTTCTGCTGAATACCATTAAACGCTATAAACAATAAGCTCCCTATGATACGAATCTTTGTGGCGACTTGTATCGTCTTGCTGAGTGCCTGTGCCGGGCCCCAGAAAAGAAGTAGTGCACCCCCTGACAATCACTTGTGGCAGTTGCATCGTGCACAAGTGGCTGCTATCTCGCACTGGGCTTTGCGAGGACGAGTATCCATCAGTACCGATACCAACGGTGGACAGGCTGATTTGTTCTGGAATCAGCAAAATTCACAGAATTATGACATCCGCCTGGTAGCACCATTAGGTGCTGGTAGCAGTCATCTGCAGGGGCGTCCTCAGGGAGTCGTGTTGACCCTGTCGGATGGCACCCAGGTGTTTGACCAGGATCCGGATGCCCTGCTGGAACGGGTTCAGGGCTGGCACTTTCCGGTGTCGGGTCTACGCTACTGGATGTTGGGCTTACCGTCGCCACAATCAGTTAGTCAGATACTGAGCTGGACAGACCAGGGCTATCCACAGGTGCTCGAACAGGATGGTTGGCGTATAGAGATCCGTAGCTATACCCAGGTTGGTGCGTATACCTTACCGAAAAAATTATTTATTCATCGATACAATGATGATGAAGAGGTCGATGTTCGCCTGGTGTTCAGTCAATGGGGGTTGAGTGATGACTGAGCATGATTCCCGGCTCTGGCCTGCGCCTGCCAAGCTGAATCTGTTTTTGCATATTACGGGTCAGCGAGCTGATGGCTACCATTTGCTGCAGACCGTATTCCAGTTTCTGGATTATGGTGATGAGCTGAGTTTCCAGGTCAGAGCCGATGGTGAAATCCATCGACTGACTGAGGTTCGCGATGTTGTCGAAGCAGATGATCTGACTGTTCGGGCTGCCAGGGCGCTGCAGAAGAAGGCAGGGATTACGCAGGGTGTTGATATTACGATCAATAAGCGATTGCCTATCGGTGGAGGTGTTGGGGGGGGCAGCTCTGATGCCGCCACGACACTGGTGGCACTCAATCATTTGTGGCAGGCTGGAATGAATCTGGATCAGTTGGCGGCTATTGGGCTTGAGTTGGGAGCCGATGTGCCGGTGTTTGTTCGGGGTCAGGCCGCTTTTGCTGAAGGTGTGGGTGAGCAATTAGAGGCGATTGAATTGCCTGAATCGTGGTTTTTGGTGGTGAAACCCCCGGTTCACGTCTCCACAGCAGAAATATTTACCGATCCGCAATTGACACGAAACAGTCCAGCCATCAAAATATGCGACCTTCAAACCGGTGCTATTGGGATTGATGAACTGAGTAATGTGTGTGAGCCGATTGCCACCCGACATTACCCGCAGATCGCCGAAGTTATCAATCATCTGAAACGGTTTGGAGCTGCACGAATGACTGGTACCGGTGCCTGTGTCTATGTTGCTTTCAACAATGAAGCAGACGCCCGACAAGCACTGGTTGAATTGCCACAACACTGGCAAAGCTTCGTTGCAAAAGGTGTGAATGTCTCACCACTGCACAAGCGACTAGCAGCGTGTGAATAAACAGTTTATTGGGCCGTCGCCAAGCGGTAAGGCAACGGGTTTTGATCCCGTCATGCGGAGGTTCGAATCCTCCCGGCCCAGCCATATTAAAGCAAGGCACGTTCTGGATCGAACGTGAATAGCAGGCAACTGCTAAAACGGGAGGAGGCGAACCGAAAAGAGGTTCGACAAAATCGCCTGGAGCGATTTTGAACAGCGGTGCTTTTCTGCTGGCCCCACCGGGGCGAGGCGCAGGACGCGCCGAGTAATCCTCCCGGCCCAGCCATATTGAAATAATCACATTCATGAATGAAAGTGATGAGCAGGAAATCTGTCAGATGATTCCTCTCGGCCGGATGGCCAAAGGTTTTTATATAAAACCGTGCTGACTTACCCGAGTGTTTAAGCCAGTGATTTACCACACAAACTAGCGAAGCAAGCTGTGAACGACACCAGTACCGATATGATGGTATTTACGGGAAATGCAAACCCGAAACTTGCACAACGAATTGCGGATCATTTGAATATTTCACTGGGTAAAGCCAGTGTGAACCGATTCAGTGATGGCGAAGTCAGCGCCGAGATAGAAGAAACCGTTCGCGGTCGCGACGTTTATCTGGTTCAACCCACCTGTAAACCCACCAATGATAACCTCATGGAATTGATGGTGATGGTAGATGCTCTGCGACGTGCTTCAGCTGATCGTATCATCGCAGTGATTCCCTACTATGGTTATTCTCGCCAGGACCGTCGTCCTCGTTCCTTACGTGTGCCGATAACAGCCAAAGTAGTCGCTGATATGTTGGCTAGTGTCGGTGTTGATCGTGTGCTGACGGTTGATTTGCATGCAGACCAGATTCAGGGCTTCTTCAATATTCCTGTTGATAATGTCTATGCCTCGCCGATCCTGCTGGGTGATGTCTGGCGTCAACGTCATAAGAATCTGCTGGTGGTTTCACCAGATGTAGGTGGTGTGGTTCGTGCTCGTGCCCTGGCCAAACGCCTTGGGGATGCCGATCTGGCGATTATTGATAAACGTCGCCCCAAGGCCAATGTCGCCCAGGTGATGAACATAATCGGTGAAGTTGAAGGGAAAAATTGTGTGCTGGTGGATGACCTGGTCGACACTGCCGGTACTCTGTGTAAGGCCGCTGCGGCCCTGAAAGAGCATGGTGCTGTAAGCGTCTCCGCTTATTGTACCCATGCGGTGCTATCCGGTCCTGCGATCGATAATATCACCAATTCAGAGCTGGATGAGCTGGTTGTTACCGATACCATTCCGCTGAGTCCGGAAGCCGAGGCCTGTGGCAAGATTCGCCAGCTGTCGGTAGCTACTATGCTGGCCGAAACCATTCGTCGTATCCATAACGATGAATCGGTCAGCTCCATGTACATGGATTAACTCCTCCAGGCCACAAAAATACTGCATTACAGGCGTTTCAAGTTGGCGGCTGTTCATGTATAATTCGCGCTCTTTTTCAGCCTGTCCCGTGGTCGCGTGGGGTGGGCACCGTTTTCGGAGCAATATTATGTCAATCGAAATTAACGCTGAACTGCGTACAGACCTGGGGAAAGGTGCGAGCCGCCGCCTGCGTCACGCAGAAAAAATGCCTGCCATTGTATATGGTGCAGGTAAGGATCCTATCTCGCTGACTATTGATCAGCGCGAAGTACGTCCTCATGTTGATAATGAAGCCTTCTATTCATCAATTTTAACTATAAAAGTTGATGGTAAGGCTGAAAAAGTAATCGTTCGCGATATCCAGCATCATCCTTTCAAAGTAGACCTGGCGCATATGGACTTCCAGCGTGTGGATAATAAAGCCAAGATGCATATCCATGTACCACTGCATTTCATCGGCGAAGAAACAGCACCTGGTGTTAAACAGCAGGGCGGTCTGGTGAGTCATCTGGTTGTTGAAGTCGAAGTTGAGTGTCTGCCAAAAGATATTCCTGAGTTCATCGAAGTCGATATGTCTGCCATGAACAGTGGTGATATTCTGCATCTGTCTGATCTGAAAATGCCAAAAGGTGTTGAAATCATGGCGTTGAAACACGGTGAAGACTACGACACTGCTGTTGTGTCTATTCATCAGCCTAAAGGTGGTGCAGCTGCTTCTGAAGAAGGTGAAGCTGCTGGCGAAGAAGCTGGCGAATAATCATCAGCCTTGGCCGCCAAGACCGTCAATATTGACCTGATCGTAGGTCTTGGTAATCCAGGGGCTCAGTATGAGCAAACCCGGCATAATGCCGGGTTCTGGTTCGTCGAAGAAATTGCGCGTCTTAAAGGCGCGCAATTTCGTCCTGAAACTAAATTTTCAGGTGAAGTGTGTAAGGTGAGTCTTGACGGTCGTGATGTCTGGTTGTTAAAACCGGATACCTTCATGAACCGAAGTGGTCAGGCGATTCAGAAGCTGGCTAATTTTTATAAAATTCCCGTTGATCAAATATTGGTGGCTCATGATGAGCTTGACCTGGAGCCGGGCACAGCACGGTTAAAAACCGCCGGTGGCCATGGTGGTCACAATGGTCTGCGCGATACGATTGCCCATCTGGGTAAAGATTTTCACCGTTTAAGAATTGGCATTGGTCATCCAGGGCATAGAGATCAGGTATCTGACTATGTGCTGCATCGGGCCTCTAAAGATGAACAGATCGCCATTGAGAATTCCATCGATGATGCTTTGAGGGTATTGCCTCTGCTGGCAGAAGGCAGTTGGGAAAAAGCAGTACATCGATTACATAGTAAGTAATTTTTCATTCAGTTTACAGTCATCCTGACCGGAACGAAGTGAAGTGGAAGGATCTTGGTCTGATTAATTGTGCATGATGTTGAGCATGCGCATCGATTAATACTCAAGATCCTTCGGTAACAGCTCTTGCGTTACCCTACAACCTGCAGCCATGTAGGTATCGGCTTCGCTCAGAATGACAATTGAATATGAATCAGGAGTAAAACATGGGTTTTAAATGCGGCATCGTTGGTTTACCTAATGTGGGTAAATCTACATTATTCAACGCACTGACCAAGGCAGAAATACAGGCGGAAAACTACCCGTTCTGTACGATTGAGCCTAACGTCGGCATGGTGCCCATGCCTGATCCTCGTCTTAATGCTTTGGCTGAAATCGTCAAGCCTGAGCGCGTAGTACCCACCACCATGGAATTCGTGGATATCGCCGGTCTGGTCGCCGGTGCCTCAAAGGGTGAAGGCCTGGGCAACCAGTTTCTCGCCAATATCCGCGAAACCGATGCCATCGCCCAGGTGGTCAGGTGCTTTGAAAACGACGATATCATCCATGTGGCAGGCAAGGTTGACCCAGTCAATGATATCGAAGTCATCAATACTGAGCTGGCACTGGCCGATATGGAATCAGTGGAAAAATCCATCAACAAAACCAGCAAGGTCGCCAAATCCGGTGACAAGGATGCCAAAGCCAAACTGGCCGTACTGGAGAAGGTTAAAGCGCATCTGGATGAAGGCCACATGGTACGCGGCCTGGGATTATCTGATGATGAGAAAAAACAGATCCGTGACCTGTTCCTGCTCACTATCAAGCCCACCATGTACATCGCCAATGTAAATGAAGATGGCTTTGAAAATAATCCCTACCTGGATCAGGTTAAGGAAATTGCCGAACAGGAAGGTGCTGTGGTGGTGGCCGTGTGTGCGGCCATCGAGGCCGAACTGGTCGAGCTGGATGACGATGAAAAGGCTGATTTCCTGGAGGAAATGGGCCAGGATGAGCCCGGTCTGAATCGCGTGATCCGTGCCGGTTATAGTCTGCTCGGCCTGCAAACTTACTTCACAGCGGGTGTCAAAGAAGTACGTGCCTGGACCGTGGCCATTGGTGCAACGGCCCCACAGGCGGCCGCAGTTATTCATACCGACTTCGAGAAAGGCTTTATCCGTGCCGAAACCATCGGTTATGACGATTTTATCGCCTGCAAAGGCG
>JBFFSQ010000052.1:0-16384 GCA_041572275.1 Gammaproteobacteria bacterium | reverse complement strand
GCTTGGGTCCCCAGACTGCCATGAAAACTGACAACACCTTTAATATCCATGCCCTGACGCGCCATGTTTAGAACTATGCCGCCACCAAAGCAGTAGCCAATGGCCGCAATATTATCGGCATCCACCCTCGACTTTTTTTTCAGGGTATCCAGAGCGGCTTCAAAACGCGCTTTCGCCAATGGCATATTGCTGGCCACAGCCTGGGAGAACTTACCGGCATCATCAGGATGCGACGCAGTTTTACCATCACCATACATATCAACCGCCAGCGCGGTATAGCCCAGTTCAGCCAGCATACGCGCACGTTTACGAGCATAGGCATTATGCCCCCACCACTCATGCACCACCAGCACACCCGGCCTGGGTCCCTTGATACTGTTATCGTAGGCCAGTAGCCCCTTCATGAGGGTATCACCAGACCGGTAACTGATCTTCTCAGTCACTACCTGAGCCTGGGCATTGAACATCAACATCAAAGCTGCAACATACATGAAAAATTTCATAATCCCTGTCCTCTGTGATGGGCAGCCACAGACTCAGCTGCACCGTTATTCTCTAGTGTGACATCATTCCCCAGTTCCAGGCCTTGCGTATTGAACGCCCCGACAGCGGCAGTATTTCGACTTGCAGATCCGGCAAACTGAGGATCATGCATGCATGATTAAACCGGGTACTCCCCGGATTAATCACCAGCACCTGACCGAGTTGCTCGGCATAGACCTGATGGGTGTGCCCCACGATCAACACATCGTTATTGAAATTCTCCAGATTCTGCGTCCATTTACCAGCCAATTCTTCAATGCAATTACCATCCAGATCGAGTAACTTGATGCCCTCCATGGTCGACTGCGGTGGACTCGCATGCACCATATAAATCCGTTTGCCCTCGATTTCATACTCCAGTGTCACTGGCATATTGTCTAAATAGGCCACGGTTTGAGGGCGGGCTTCATCGCGATGATCTTCCAGAAACCAGTCATCATGATTACCCCGAATCGACAGACACTCAGCCTGTATCAGCAAGTCCACCGTGGCATCCAGCTCGACACCATAGCCAGCAATATCGCCCAGGCAATAAATTTCATCGACTCCGTGTTGCTGAAACAGATTCAGCGCCTCGGCCACCGGCTCGGCGGCGGCATGGGGATCACTGATCAGTCCAATTTTACGACTCATCTGACACCTGTCTTCAAGAGGTTATGACTCAGCCAGGGCCTCGACTTGATAACTCACACTAAGATGGTGTTCCTCTCCGGGCGCAATGTTCACCACATCCTCAGCCGCATTGGCGGACTCCACACAGAGCATATTCAGATAGCCCATATTACCCTTACCCAGATCTCCCATTTTTTCTGCTGTCGCCTGCCAGGGATTCCACACCACAGTCGATGCACTGCCCTGTTTGCTAATGCGAATACGTCGTTGCAGGCCCGGATCATCGATCAGACAATCGGCCACCGATCCCAGGTAAATACGATCCACTTCCTGATCGATGGTCACTGCTCCGACCTGTTGCTTGCGCTTGAAGCCATCAACCTTATCTAGATAATCACAGCCCTCTAGTCCCTGCACTTGCACCTGGGAAACATCACTGACTTCAAAATACGTATGTAAGGCCTGACCCACGGTCATCGGCTCGGTACCGGCATTACGGGTGCACAGATCAATCTCCAGACTGCGTCCGACTGTAACTGTTAGCGTCAGCTCGGTCGGATAGGGCCACTGTGTACGGCCCTGGTTGGTATCCTCTATCTGAAACTGTAGCCGGGTGCGGCCATCATCGAGTTGCTCGCTAGCAATCACAGCCCAGGGTACGGTACGAGCAAAACCATGGGCGGGAAATGAAGATTCGGTATCATGGGGACCAAACCAGGGCCAGCACAGGGGTACCCCCCCACGAATAGATTTACCCGGCGCAAACGTGGCATCCTCTGATACCCAGATCACCGGCTGTTCCCCCCGCGGTGACCAGCGCATGATATGTGCGCCCTGTAAGTTGATTCTGGCTTCGGCGAGTGAGTTACTCACTTGTACCATCGTCATGCCACCTTCTCCCTGCTCGAAGATGACATGGCCCGCAATTCCATAATCTGAATTCAGTTGCGCAATATCATTCATGATAAATCTCCCATGTTTAGTCATTTTAATTCGTTTGAGTCGGTCATCGACAGACATCAAAAAGCCCTGGTTATTATTCCAGTTGCGCAAGATCAACAACGCATCAGGCTATGCTAATTTAGTCGCGTTTCCTGCATTACTCAGCTTAAGTATTAGTATATTGTTAGTACAAAGCAAACAATTATTGAGGATACGCTATGCCTTATACACCAGAACAGATTGATGAGCTGGATATACTGATTCGTTACAACCCAAGCACTACCCTGGAAGGCATCAAAGTACACCATACCGCCAGGCCCGAAGTGATCGAAGCAGTTAAACGGTTATTCGCAAAAGGTCTGATTACCCAGGTCGATGGCGGTTATCTTACCGATCTGGGACGTGAAGCAGCTGAGCATGCCCAAACGCTGCTCACCATGTTAAAAGATCCGGACTGAGTCAGCCCGCCACATCCTGAAATGAACTCGAATACAGCTGATTGACCAGCCATTCAATCCGATCTTCGTCCACGATTAATAGTAGAGGCACGCCCTTGAGTTGAGGATTGTATACACGTAACCAGCGATACATAGCAATAGCATCGCCCTCAAGCTGACGATATAGCCACTGATACAAACGCACCAACAGCCTGGCTCGCTGCCAGGCTGGACTATCCATTTCCAGGTAACGCCGAGGTAATGACAGCTCACCAATATCCTGACACCTTAAACCCAGTGCCCGTGCCAGCTCCGCGTTATACATGCCCAGCAGCTCAGCAATCTGCAATATTGCCGGCGTCAGTTTTTCCCGGCTTTCAAAAACATCATCATCGATATAAAACATTACCGTCAGTCGACTTCTTTAACTATAGGTGTGTTTAATTAATTCTGAAAATTCATTCAGTTGCTGTATGGTCGATTCAGGAAAATTTCGGGAAATACTCATCTGAACAATGGAAATGTCATTACGTGCTACCACCAACCGTCGTTTACCGGAATCGGTGAGGCTGACATAAAATGAACGTTTATCAGACTCATTCTCCTGACTGGTCGCAATACCGGCCTTGATCAATTCATTCACCAGGTTACTGGCACTGGCCCGGGTCACTCCCAGTTTATCACTCAGTTCTGACACCGTTAATCGTCCCGACTGACTCAGGAAATTCATTGCGCGAAATTGCGGAATACGCAAGCCGGTATACATTAACGCCAATGCAAATCTGCGCTCGATAACATGTGCGCCGTCCAGAAACTCCAGCACATTTAACTCGTGCATACATTAACCCTGTTAAATTTCTTATTTTAGTTAGTTAACTTAACTAACTAAATATTGGTTAAAAATGAGCCATTTTTTAATTATTTTCACTGATTTAACGTGTCTATCTGTTGTCTGCAACCACAATCAATGCATTAAATAAATACAGGCTTTGTAACTCATGATTGGTTACATCTTCATTTGAACACAAATGTGTTTTAAACACACACCCAGGAGAAAATAATGGAAGCCGCAAAAATCCAGAACGAACTCACCATGACAGATCTAGCCTCACAAATGTTTTCAGTTGAACGTGAACTCAACGATATCAAGAAACGAGTGCCTGACAACAAGGTTTCAATTATTTTGTTATCCGGTGACTTTGACAAAGCTGTCGCCGCTTTTTTCATGGCGAATGGCGCAGTGGCCATGGGCATGGAAGTGACCATGTTTTTTACCTTCTGGGGCTGCACCGTGATTAAAAAAGGTAAACGCTTAAAAGGCAAGAAATTCACCCACAAATTAATTAACCTGATGCTACCGGGTAGCAGCAAAGACCTGTCACCCTCACGCATGGCATTTGGCGGTCTCGGACGTAAATTTTTCAATTACGTGATGAAAGGTCAAATGTCATCCCTGGAAGAACAAATCGAACTGGCTAAAGAATGCGGCATCACCTTCCAGGTCTGCTCTCCGTCTCTGGGCATGATGGGCTTTGATGCCGATGAATGGGTGGTCCCGGTAGATGTATGCGGTGTTGCCGCCATGTATGAAACAGCATTGAATGCCAGGACTGCGTATTTTATCTCCTGAACCGATCACAACAGCCGAGGCAGGACTCATCGATCTGAAGGGTCCTGCCGCGTCACTCACTTAAATAACAGCTCCTTTGACCTAGATCACTAAATATCGGCTTTATACTCTGCCTAAACTGAACTAACCTAAGGTTCTAATTAAAGTAAATAAGCAGGTTGCTCCATCCATGGAATTTTTTCTTGACGTTCCCGTCACCCTATCTTCCAGAGACATACAGCGCTATGTCAGCATTTCCAAACTCAGTGAATACTGCTCATCGATTGACAAAGTGGTCAGTCAGGAAGGTAACCGCGCCCTGGTGCATTGTGAAATGGGTGAATTGCATATTCACCGGGAACTGATTCAGCAGGGTGTGCGCTTCACCCTCATCGACACACCCTATGCCATGCAATGGACCATAACCTCAGATGCAGAAACCCAGGACATCCCGTTAATCCACTGCACCATCAATTATCGTGAATGCCCCGATGAACTAACCGAGAAGCTCCAGCACTTCCTGAAATGCTGGAAGAATGGTATTGAAAAGCTTGCCACTAAAAAAACCGAGCAGGAGCATAAAAGCTGCCCCAGCTGTGGTGACACCTATGGCGGATTTGGTTAAACCTGACAGCCTGTAAAGGCAAGCAGCTCAATCGCCCTGTTTTGCAGGTTCGTCTATAGGGCCAATCCAGAAGAAAGGGTTGTGCGCCACCTCCCATAGATAGCCATCGGGATCTTTGAAATACCCTGAATAACCACCCCATGAGGTTTTTTGTGCTGGCCTGGCCAGAGTCGCTCCGGCTGACAAAGCCTGTTGCAGTAGTTGATCGACTTCTACTTCAGATGACACATTATGTGCCAGCGCAAAACCGCTAAAACCACTCCCCTCCGCTGGCACCTCAGCATCTGCTGCCAGTGCCTCACGTCCATACAAACCTAACCAGCTACCATTGAGAGTAAAGAACGCAACCTCTGGGGGTGAATCCATTTTAGGGAAGCCTAGCCCATCTTTATAGAATTGAATAGATGCCTCTAAATCCATGACACCAAGTGTGATCATACTGATTCTAGGTTTCATACTAACTCCTTGATTGAAATACAGGACATCCCGCCCATTGCTGTCCCAGTTACGCGTCATTACTCCGAGCTCTTGCTCTTCGCACTGCGGGCCAGGCAAAGCCTGTTTAAATTGCTCCATGCAATTTGATCCCGCAAAGTCTGCAATCCAGGAATCGTGACGAGTGCTCCAACCAATAACTGACTGGATACCTGCCTTCGCAGGTATGACGCTATTCCTGTTTTAAATTTTAATATTTATATACAGATCTATTTTATCTAAGCATTGAAATAAACACGCCAAATACATTTTGTACATATTTAAATGGGACAGCAGTCCATCTCACCCCATTGGAACTGAAAATTTAAATACAGGACCGAACTATTAAATCTAATCTATGTTCTGAGGTTTACTAGAACAAACGAAATGCATATTGTATTTCAGGCAACATGCGTTTAACACAGTCTCGACCCTCAGCGATAGCCTCAGCTGCTCGATAAAACTCCAATAATCCAATATGCGCAAGCTTAGGTGAGAGCAAAATATCGGGCGGATCTCCCGCCATACGACTTCTGGTGATTCTGTCCTGAGTAATATTTACTGAGCCGGCAATCGCCTCGAATAAACTCGGCGGCTCCTCTTCTACTTTAGCTGTTGAAAAAACGGAAGATGTATATTCAGCAACTAAATCGGTAATCTTGCTGACGACACCTGAATTTTGCTGTTTCTTTACAACTTCTTTAGGTTTTTGAAAATGCTTGCCGACAATATTGCCATTCAGGTTTACCGCTATCACAATATCGGCACCCAGTGCCCGGCACACCGAAACAGGAACTGGGTTGACCAGACCACCATCAACCAACCATTTGTTATTATTTTTAATCGCCGGAAATAAACCCGGTAATGAGATTGATGACCAGACAGCCTCTAACACTGAGCCTTCTGTTAACCAGATCTCTCTACCCGTTTCCAGATCTGTTGCGATAGAGGCATAGCGTTTATCCAGCGCCTCGATCACCGCATCGTCGCTGGCAACAACCTTATTTAAGAAATGGTGTAGTCGCTCAGTATCAACAAAACCATTGAATGAGGAGTTAATGTCAAAAAAACGGGCCATTTCAAACCGGGTGAGTGAACGTGCCCATTCTTCAAGCTTCTCAAGATTATTTGACACATAAGAAGCTCCAACTAACGAGCCGATAGACGTGCCACAAATAATATCGGGCACAATGCCCTGCTCAGTCAGCGCATTAATCACACCTATATGCGACCAGCCACGAGAAGAGCCACTACCAAGTGCCAAACCAATTTTCATTGTGATTCACTCTGATTAGCTTAGTATTTTGTCAAGTACTATACGCTAATAGCACCTTCCATATACTTTACCGCTTTACCTGATATTATGACACGTTCTTTCATATCAACACATTGCACGATACCACCTCGGCTAGAGACCTGTTTTGCCTGCATACTCTGCTTATTTAGCTTATTTGACCAGTAGGGTACAAGCTGGGTAAATGCCGAACCAGTCACTGGGTCTTCATTAATGCCATACCTGGGTGCAAAAAAACGTGTCACAAAATCATACGTCTTCGATTGTGATGTAATAGCAACCCCCCTGAGGTCAAGTTCAGCCAAAAGCGCCAAATTAGGGTTGGCGTTTATAACACTTTGTTCGTCCTCAAACACCACAATGTAATCCTCTGCCTTCAAGCACTCGACAGGCTCTAGATCAAATGCATCAACTATTTGTGCAGGAGTATCGCATTTAACCGGTGGTTGAGATGGAAAGTCCATTTCCAGCCAGTCGTTATTGCGTTTTACTGTGAGTACACCACTTCTCGAATCAAATGCTATTTCATTTTCTTCATACCCAAGAATGTTGAATATTGCATAGGCACTGGCCAGTGTCGCATGACCGCACAAATCAACTTCATGAGAGGGTGTAAACCAACGAACATGATAACCTTTAGCTGTCGGCACAAAAAAAGCCGTTTCAGACAAATTATTTTCATTTGCAATTGACTGCATTAACTCATCAGGTAACCACGCCTCCAGTGGACAGACTGCTGCCGGGTTACCTTCAAAAGCCCTGGAGGCAAACGCATCTATCTGGTAAATCGTTAATTCCATTTAATTTTCCTTGCAAACTTAGTACCTAGACTCCGAAGCAGCAGAAACCACCAGCATAGATGTATATACTTCATCTTTGCTTTTTAACTGTCGACTTTTTAAAAAACATCGATTTAATAACCACCATCATCACAGCCAGATAAAGCATATACTCGCCCGCTTCAGCACTTGTACGTATTTCATTATCACCTAACAAGGAAGGCAAACTACCGGCAACTGCCAGAGCCAGGATAATACCAACAACTATGGACAAGTATCTCAGCCATCGATTCTTAATTTTATTGCCCAGCACCACAACTAAAGATAAAACCAATAACCCGGCAATCGCAGAAATCAGTGCCAACATATTCATTATTTTATTGGCTGTGAAAATCCAGCAAAAGAGCCATTACTAAAAACTAATGATAATGTGTTATCGGTACCTGCTGTATCAGAAAGAGCGGCAAATCCTACATATGCACCATCATCAAGCCCTTGACAGTTTGCAATATTCATACTCAGGCTGTATTCGTTTTTTAGATCATTTGTAATAGCAAACGATCCACTCCCATAACAGGTTGGAACTGATGTTGTTGTAACTTCAAATGAACCGTCGGCCTGAATAACCCAGGTTGATATACCCACATTACTATTGTTAGTAAATACCAAATCCACCCAGGTTCCCTCTAATTTGGTTAGTGATGATGTTCGATTGTAAAGATCGGTGTCAGCTAACAATGTAAACGTACCGCCGCCTAACGAGCTTGTGTAGGTACCACTGATATTGTTACCCGAAACTGATGTGACTTGTGCAGTTGAAGCTACACTAGTAGAAGCATAAAGTGTTCCTGTAAATGAATTTCCCGACTTTGTACCAATAAACGCTTCTAAGGTATCAATATCGACGAGTGCCGTATCGCCAGTAGACAAAATCAAAGCCACGGCTGTATCCAGTGTTTCACCTGTGGGCGTAATAGTGCCGGCATAAATTCCCGCAGGTGCAATTTCTGCTGTAGTGTCCCCACCGCCGCCACAGGCTGTTACAGATAAAACCAGTGTTAAAAGTAACGTCTTATAAAACATTTAGGATTCCTTCTTATTGTTATACAGAATAGATAATTATCTAGAAATACGCTTTTATTTTAACGAATCAGACACGAATTATTACTCAAATTTAATAAAAACGGGATAAAAACCCACTATTAATTTGCACTAAAAACCCGTACACACTGGCAGAAACACCACGTTCTGCTACTTTATTTATAGGCTCACATAAATTCGGATGTGTATTATTCGGATGCCAATTAACATCATACGTTTAATCAAGGCCACACAGACCATCTGTACACGATTAAAGGACTGAAATTAACCATTCAAACAGGTGACAAAATGAAAACCGCTAAAAACCTGGTAAAAGATTCCATCCAGCTCATTTCACTACCGGACGTCTATTTACGTCTGAAGAGCGTCATTGACTCACCAAATTCTTCCATGGCTGATGTGGCGTTGGTAATCAGCCAGGATCCTAGTCTGACAGCGCGTCTATTAAAAATGGTAAACAGCCCTTTTTATGGCTTTGCTTCAAAAATAGACACCATATCACGAGCCATTAATATGCTGGGAACCCGCCAGGTACATGATCTGGCTATGGCTACCACCGTGGTCAACAGTTTTTCCGGTTTCAGCAACGCCCATTTAGATATATACGATTTCTGGATGAACAGTGTGTACTGTGCGGCCAATGCTCGACTACTCGCGTTTTACTGCGATGGTATCGACACAGAAAGGCCTTTCGTAGCCGGCTTACTACATGACATCGGTCATCTAGTAATGTATCAACAGATCCCTGAAGACACCAAAAAAGCGGCTGATTTAGCAGACGAAAAGCAAATACCCTTATTCCAGGCAGAAAGGGAGAGCATTGGTTTTGATTATGCCGATGTCGGCGCTGAGTTAATGGCCAATCTTGAACTACCAGAAAGCTTACAACAGGTCACTCGTTATCATAATGAACCATTAAAAGCAAAAGAAGCGTTCAAGCTGGAAGCCACTATAGTCCACATCGCAAACCAGATTACGAATGCGGCAATTGCTGACAAACCAGTAACAGAAGAACTAGAAGTAGCCGAGGGCAGCTGGGATATCACCGGATTGAAGCCCGAGGTATTACCCAGAGTAAAAGAAGAAGCGGATCAGCAATGGAAAATGTCGATGGATTTGATCTTTACTAATAAGCCTGGAAAGAGCTAAATGATCGGTGACCACGTTAAAGCATCTACTTCTCAGCTGTCACCGACCCATTATATGCGTCACACCATTAATTCATCTCACTCGCTTTGATCAAGGCCTTTATTGACAGCGTATTGCAAATATATTGCAGAACCAAAGAAAGTTATCACCGGATTAATATTATCCACAACCAGATCATTTAATCTGTTCCTTAATTTAAACAGCACTGTCAAATACAATATTGTGTAAATAACATTAAACAAAGTCAAAATAGCTATCAACGATACTTCTGTCGGTTCAACAATCCCTGAAAAGAATGACAAAAACACAAATATTAAAAAAGAAGTTAGTAGAACAGGTGAAATTTTGTCTGGATAAAATAAATTGAGCGTTTGTGATCGAGTATACATCCAGTAAATCGGATAGATACCCAGTGTAATTATAGATAGACCAAATACTGCCCACGCACTAAATCGCTCAAAGTTCTTAATTCCGTACTCAGGACTCACCAAACTTACATCTGACGCTGGCGCGCGGTATGGATTGTTACTATCATCATTCATATTATTGCTTCCGTGTTGTTGTTTAATGTCTTATTAAAGATATAGCCAAAGTCAATCTATCTATAACTATTTTATATATTTAACTTAATCGTGTACTATCCCTTTATTTTTGTAGGTGAGCGCCTCCATTTATCTAAGCTTTTTCCATTTGCTGTGAAGCTAACATCAATCTTGAACGCCGCCTAAGCGCTTCAGTTGGACCGTTAGCGCCTGGATTTTGAAACATAGCCACTATATTCATAAAAATAATTATAGGCGTTACTATAAGACCAAATGGAACCCCCCACCAGCCTAAAAGTAGCGACCCCACCAAATCGGTGGTTTGTTGCTTAGACGCGCATTTTTTACATAAAACATGTTCATCTGTTTGCCACTTAGTATATAGCACAATGGAGTACACACTATGTGATTTATGAATATCAACGGGACCTTCTTCATTGCATTTTGGACAAAACCCTTTATGTAAATTTAAAGCAAACGCCTCAACAACCATGTCAGGTATTGTTTCTGCGACTCGACCTATTTCATCTGCCTCATAACATTTTTTACTACAATATTTCTTTTTTCCATCTTTAATCCCCCCAAATAAAATGCTATTACCACATGTAGGACAGGCCATTTGTATTTTCCTTTCTTTGGTATAAAACTAACAGTTAAGCCCTGCAGCATAAGCACGACAGATTACAGCGCCCCATACAGGCAAGTTGTTAGCACAAACCCCTATTCATAAAGCACCTCGAGATCATCCAGGTATGTAATTGAATTTATCCGCCATTTATCTTTTGGCTTATAAAAGTCAAAACGCCAATAAATTGCATGATTCTGGAATTTATGAAGATAAAAATAGCGAACAAATGAATGGCCTATCTTTTCTGAACGTATAAACTCTTTACCCGTTGACTGACCATAACGTTGATCGACAATTGGCCACTGCTGTTTTATTTGATTTAATAAACCATCAATTTCGACTGGTGGTAACGGCCAATATTCTTTTGTTTCATTTAACCCTTGAGAGAATTTCTTTTGTATAAACAAATTCATTATTTTGTCTGCAAAGGCTTTAGTTTCTTTAGGGGTACTAAATTCACCCGCATTAGCCTGAAATGACAGAATTGTTAAAAAAATAACCAGTATATGTTTCATTATTTCTCCATTATTTAATAATTATGATATGAGCATGTACCCGATAATAGGATCAGAACACATTGCACGCTAATATTAGACAATTGTTATCTGACACCAATTATTCAATAACTCGGTAACGAGTAGGTTGTCCAGCCTCCTGAGTACAGATCATGAGAATAAATAGTATATCCCCCTGCGCTTACCTGAGGATCACTGACAATATACATTTTGACATATGATTGAATATCAATGTCATAAACCGGACCGGAGCTGGGCCCAAATGTCCACTTATTATGAGTCGTATCCCATTTATATATTGGGTTCGACGTTGCACTGGTGACTACCCACGGATACCCATTGGCATCACCCGCAACCTTATCAGCAACCATGGGATCCCCCCATCGATGGTAGGGCCCACCATCAATATCCCGTGACCATACATTGCCATTGGTAGTGGTTGGATAAGTATAAAACAGACGACTATTATCAACAGACATCCACGTTGCGGCATCGTGAATATTTCCCCAGTTCTGCGTATTTGTATCGTATTTATAAATACCATAATTGGGTGGCGAAGCCAGCACAATGGGCTCGTTACCCTGACAGGCAACTTGTTTTAAACCGACTGCACCCGGTGGTGAACCTAGCGTAGGATAAGTCGTCCAGGCTCCCCCTAATACATCACGTGATTTAACACTACGAATCCCCTGGGCATCCGGCCTTGTCAGAATAACGAGAAATATGCCGCATATTTCGAGATCATCCGCAGTTCCCGGATCCTCTTGCCGTTCCCAACCAGAACCGTTGTACGAATAAATCGCACCATCATGGGTGACGATCCAGGGATGGCCGTCCAGACCATCAGCTACTTTCACAGCACCATGAATTATTTTTACTCCATTGGTTGCCACAATACCAACCACCCCGACAACACAGACCGCCGTGAACAAAAGGGGACGGAGAAACTTTTTCAAGTTAAGTCTTAATATATTCATTTTCTACTTCCTTTTTTTGTGTTTGCGTTAACACCCAATAAGCACTTATCGCTCCTAGTAGAATTGCCAGAATATCGTAATAATCAAATACAGCATTTAATGAATAGCTTTCTATCCAGTTCCATACAGTAACGCTCAGTTGCTGACCAAAAAAAGTATGTTCGTATAGTGTTAAGACAATATCTGACTGAAGTATTTCAAACACTATATTAATTAATGCCCACAGACTACAGATAACAATATACGCCTTTTTACTAAAGGCAATAATACCCGCACTCAGCACACTAAACCCGAAGACATGAAGAAAGGATGGCAGACTGCCACCATAATGGCCAATAATATCAGTGAAGGGCCATTGAACATAAAAGAAATCAGGCAACAACGTAAATTGCCATGCCGGTCGGCCAAATAGATAAACAGACATACCCAGAAAGAGTAATACGCTTCCAATAAAAACCTGCCTTGGATTGCAAAAAACTCTTTCCACCCGAAGCTGGCCTCCTATTATTAGATAATAGTGTGATACGACCTCATTTATGCCATATTTATTTTAGAGGAAGTTTTTCACCCGTAGTCTTGTCAACAATCCAGCCAGCAAGATTTCCGCCAAACGAGAATCTTTCAGCCACTGTTTTATTCACTTCAAAATGTACAATATACTCATGACCACTGATTGCGTCGAATTCAAAGGTTATTATTAAATGTTGGTCACTAGTGAGAAGGGAAAAGCTCTGATCATGGAACTTGATCTCATACGTATGCTTGCCTGGTGTTACTTTTACAGTATGAACACTTTTATCGAAATAGCCACGTACACTCTCACCGTCAACGGATTTAAAGTACATTGATGTACCAAACAACCCTTCTTTTTCGTGCGTGGATACTGTGGCTAATTCTTGTTCGTTTAAGCCTTTGTCGTTAAATATTCGAACTGATTGTCCAGAGCAACCGGAAAATAGCGCAACAAGCATCAATAATAAAGGAAACAATCTCATAACATTATCCCAATACTGTTATATGTAGCTAAAATGGGCCAGCTTCTTTAACGCCTTTTAATAAAACCGCCATTATCTATCCTTCGAATTATATTTAGTTAACTCAGAATTTTTTCTATTATTCGATGGATCTGTGTTCTTACCCCTTTTTTATTTTATTGTAGATTGAGTCAAGATGTTTTTTATTGGTAAGGGTCCTTGAGTTATTACTCGCAACAAACTCTAGTTCATGTGTTTTATTTTTGACTTTGCATTCCAAACTAACCTCATTACTGACTACTGACGCATACACACAGCGAGCATAAGTACGCTTAGAATTACTCATTTCTACAGTCCCATTTTTATAGAAAGTCATATAATCAGGCTCTGAACCCTGATATTCCCACTTTCCATGAAGCCAGTCTTCATTATGTGGTGATAATTGAAGAAAGACCCAATACGCTACTGTAGCAAAAATAGATAATATTATTATTTTTTTCATTATGTTCTCCTGCTTTATGCATAACGCCTAGTGAATAGATGCATACTGTTTTGCGTCCTGATTAAACGCATTGTTAGGGGTGTTTTTATACCAGACAATTAAAAGCAAAGCGACTGTAGCTATTGGAATTAGAGCAAGGTAATTTATAAAAGGAGATGGAAATATAATTGCAGCTAAAAAACCAGCTAGAAGTCCTATTTTTAAATTAACTGGAACGTCTTTTATGTGTCTTTTTAAGTAAAAAACACTGATATAGATGGAAACCCATCCAATTAAACCAGAAACTACTATGAAAGCTGTTTTTACTTTAATAAGTGTTAACTTTTGATTTATTTCAGACACAGACATGTTGCTGTTGTTTATTGCATATTGTCTAACTGACTCAATACTCAATGGGTCATTTTCTTCAGTAAGAAATACAGTATTTGTAGATCCCCAAGCCCAAAGCAAGAACAGAATGAATACAAATGATGATGGAATTAGAGAAACGATTGTTAATATTTTAATCATTTTCATTATATTATCCCTAATAGGAAAATAGTCGAAATGCCTACATTTATTTATTCTGTCTAGATTTAGCTATATAACTACATTAAGACACACATTCCTAAATCAATACATTAAGAGTTACACATAAATTGTTTATTAGCCATTCTACAACCTTCTTCTCGGAAAAATTAATATCAAAACAATTTATATGCTGCAACCGGGAATTTTTCCCATACGCAATGCATTAAATAGTGGAAATAAAACTAGATGCACATATGAATAAGCCATCGAATGATGGCTCGATATCATTTTAATTAAGCTGAATGCCTGGCTGTAAAGCGCGCAAAGGTCAGTGCCGCACTAACCACCACCAACATCGCTAACATCACCAACAGCACTTCACCAATACTAATTTTAAATACCAGATATAGAGTACGACCGAAAAATAAACAGGGAGCAGAGAGCAATTGATTCTAATATTAAAGAAATATGGTCTCAGCCCCTGTTTTTTAGGAACATGTATTTTACTCTGCTATTACTGTGTTGATTTTAAGCTTAGATTTTTGCCTTTGAATTATTTTTAATACGTTGTGCAACATCCATTGGTAACTGGTTTATATCAACTAGTACAAATTGCAATGAACCATCTTCTGCTTTACTTACATTTATTCCTTGGAGGTTCGCACTAACTAATTCTGGTTCAATGTCATATGCCTTACCAGTTATATAGTCAACTGCTAAACCTATAAGACCGCCAAATACTAAATTACCCCAAAGCCAACCATCTGCTGATTCTGTCAACAAAATATCTATCGGTTGGAAGCCTTCTTTTTCTATATGAAGCGTGAAGTTACCTTTACCTCTTGGGACCATAACTGTTGTTGGGCTAGTATATGTGGCACCATTTATAATAACTTTTGCACCGGATGGCGTTGTGTAAACTGGCACGTTAACCATGTCACCATTCATAATGGTAGCGCAACCGCTAATAAGTGAAGCCCCAAGAATAACGCCAGGTAATACTTTTTTCATGAAATCTACTTCCTTCAATTGTTTTTATAATAATCCAATAGTGATTCATATGAATAACATGCGAAATTAAGTCAAAAATTATTCACATATTACTATATTGTCACTTTGTACTGACTTGCTTTTAATCAATAGTCATTAAACCATTTTACGCATTTAAGCTAAAGCTCTTAGCCCTTAACAAATCCCATCCCCAACAATAATTCGGGAATTTTTCCCATGCAATCATTTGAATTAATTAAAGAAACAAAAGCAAGATGGCCGTATGACCATGGCACATATTTAAGTTTAGCGTTTGCGCCCAGGAAAACTACTTGGTCAAAAATCGTACAACTGTCAGAACCGCACTCACCAACACTAGTACAGCTGAAAACGCCAGCAACACTTCGGCCATGCTGATTTTAAATAACAGATACGGGGTATAACCGCAGGCTTCCCAGACTTTGAATATTGATGGGAACCACTGGTCGAGTGCGAACCACTCGGGCAGACCGGATTTCATATCACAACTACCAAACACATAACCGCGTTCGACGGCAAACAGCATCCATGAACGTTCTAACAAGCCAATGGCCATGATGGTATTGAGACTATGACTGGCGACTGATCCTTGCCAGTTTTTGCGTAGTAGCAAACCGGCTGTAGCTACCAGGATGATGCCCATAATCCAGATGCGGGTATGGATACATAACACACAAGGCAGGTAATCAAAACCATACTGGTAGATTAACGCGATCGCTTCCATTGCCACACCCAGTACGATTAACAGCCACCAGTAGGCACGGCCCTGGGCAATTGATTTTAATCTGGCTAACATTCAGTTCATCCGCCCCACATAAAAAAGGCACATCCTAGCATGAGGTACTGCGATGGACTACGGCATAACCGCTGTGATGGCTTCATAGTGACAAAAAATATTCGCGCATGCGTTTTCGCATCGTGCCATCGGGCAGCCTGCCATAACCAGCACCCATATTATCGCGCATGTGTTTAGGCCTGGATGTGGCGGGTATGGCACAGGTGACTGCCGGGTGCGATACCACATACTTGAGGAAATACTGACCCCAGCTCTGGCAATCGAATTCTTTCGCCCATGCCGGTAAAGATTTTCCGCGTACGGCAGCAAACAAATCACCCCGGGCAAACGGACGATTAATTAAGGT
>JBFFSQ010000051.1:0-16601 GCA_041572275.1 Gammaproteobacteria bacterium | reverse complement strand
CGTTTCCACTGCTTCTTCTGATTTCCAGCCAAACGCATGACTGCGGCTTGCCGGGTTACCAAAGTTACCTTCAAACGTCATGCACTCGATCATGGCTTGCGCCACACGCTCATCAACCGGGGTGGTTGCTGAGTAATCAAAATAGATGGGTAATTTTATATCGCTCACGTTAATTAACTCTTTCATCAATAATATTCTGTAAAGCATCCATGAACTGATTAACCTCTTCAGGTTTATTGTCCTTACCAAAACTCACGCGAATGGCACTACGAGCCACATTGCTCGGTACACCCATCGCTAGTAACACATGACTCGGTTCAGTCTGCCCACTATGGCAGGCTGAACCGCTGGAAACAGCTATACCCTTTTTATCCAGCTGCATAAGCAGGGTCTCACCTTCAAACCCGTCTACAGCAAATTGCACGGTATTAGGTAATCGCTCAGAATCTTTCGCAAAGACAGTAATGCCCGCTATGTTCTCAAGCCTCATAACAAGCTCATCACGCAACTTGCTCATTTGCCGTGCGCGATCATCCATGTGTTGTAACGCCAGCTCAGCAGCCTTTCCAAAACCTACGATACCCGCAATATTCTCTGTACCACTACGTAAACCACGCTCCTGACCGCCGCCATATAACACTGGCTTTAACTCGATCGCACGATCAGCAATCAAAGCACCCACTCCCTGGGGGCCATATAATTTGTGTGATGACACAGTCATCAAACTCACACCGGTATTCGAGAAGTTCACCGGTATTTTACCCGCTGCCTGTGATGCATCAGTGTGGAATAAAATCCCCTTCTCTCGACACATCCCACTCAGCATTTCAATATCCTGTATGGTGCCGGTTTCATTATTAGCCATCATGACTGAAACCAGCTGTGTATCACTATGTACTGCATCATCCAGAGCTGAAGCTTTAATTCTACAATTACTATCTGCAGCTATAACATCAAGCTGCCAGCCTTCCTGGGTTAGCGCCTTTGCAGCATCCATTACTGAGGCATGTTCTATGGCACTCACGGCGAAACGACCGGGTGCTTTCACTGACAGCGCACCTCGTATAGCCAGGTTATTAGCCTCGGTCCCACCGGAAGTAAATATAACCTGACCAGGCTGAGCACCTACCAGTCTTGCGACCTGTGATCGCGCCAATTCCAGTGCATCACGTGTCAAACGTCCATATCGATGAACACTAGATGGGTTACCAAAAACAAGCTGCATATAAGGCAGCATCGCATCCAGCACCATCGGATCCAATGCCGTTGTGGCATTATTATCCAGGTACAGTGGCATTAAACTTTATCCAGCCGTCTCAACAACCATTTTATTAAGGGTGTGTTCCGCAGCTCTTTTATGCTGACGATCGACAACCTCTTTAACCGCGCTTTTGGACTGCATCTCGGCGAGCGAAATACTGTTCAGGAACTGATGAATTTCCTGACTGAGTTCCTGCCATAGATCATGGGTTAAACACTGTTGTTGTCCGCTACAGCCACTGGGTTCAGATGAACAATTAGTAGCTTCATAGCTTTCATCCACAGCAAGGATAATTTCAGCCATGGATACAGCTTCTGGTTCACGGGTCAACGAATATCCGCCGCCAGGGCCTCGAGTACTCGAGACGATACCATTACGTCTTAAACGTGCAAACAATTGTTCAAGATAAGATAATGATATATTCTGTCGATCTGAAATATCGGCCAGTGAAACAGGGCCTTCGTGCTGATGAAACGATAAGTCCAATACAGCTGTTACCGCATAACGGCCTTTTGTTGTCAGTCTCATGCTTAATCTCTTTGTAAACTAGGCGCAGTATAATCAATTCCGACTAAAATAGTCAAGTATTATACGCAACGCTAAGTTATTCATTTTTCATGAGAATCTGACTTTCCTTCCGCCTCTGTATGAATTTCCAGTGGACCTAACTCAGGAATTTGCATATCGTCGAGTTCCGAGCCCATAGCTTTGAGTGCTTTACACATCTTATCCATCTTTTCATCCATTACATGGATATGATCCAGCATACAGTTAATTGCAGTAGCGACGGGATCAGGCGCATCTTCAGCAACACCATAGGCATCAAAGCCCATTTTCCTGGCTATCTTGGCGCGTTGAGCCGCCTTATCTTCAGTCGAACGCTCAACAACACGCCCAGGCACACCGACGACCGTCGCTTCTGCCGGTACACTCTTGGTTATAACGGCATTTGAGCCAACACGAGCGCCCTCTCCAATAAGAATAGGCCCCAGTATCTTGGCACCCGCACCGATGACCACATTGTTACCCAGGGTAGGGTGTCGCTTGCCCTTTTCCCATGTGGTTCCCCCGAGAGTAACACCATGGTACAAGGTACAATCATCACCAATCTCTGCAGTTTCACCAATCACCACACCAGTGCCATGATCAATAAAAAAACGCCGTCCAATCTGTGCGCCCGGATGGATTTCTATTCCGGTATACCAGCGAACAATATTCGATAATATGCGTGCCAGCCATTTAAGTTTCCATTTCCATAAACGGTGACTAAGTCTGTGAAACAGCACAGCGTGTACGCCTGGGTATGTCGTGATGATTTCAAATACCGAACGAGCAGCAGGGTCACGCTCGAAAATACTGTCGATTTCATCACGAATGTTCTTGAGAAGAGAAGGCACGGCTGATCCTGTTTCGATTTTTGGGTGGATTTTAGCTGATAAAAGCAATCGCTAACAATTATTTAAAAAAGCAGCCATTCTTTTTACGCCCTCCTCAAGCACTTCGATGGGACGGGTATAGGCAAAACGAACATGCTGAGATGCTTGATTTTGCCCAAAATCGATACCCGGTGTTACAGCCACACCGGCCTGCTCAAGCAATTGATAGACAAAAGCGTATGAATCCTGGGTAAAACGGCTGCAGTCTGCATAAATATAAAATGCTCCCTGCGGGCTCGCGCTCACCTCAAACCCTAATGATTGCAAAGCGGGTAATAAATAATCCCTACGTTTTCTAAACTCGTCACGTCGTTGCCTTAAAATTTTCATGGTTGGCTCGGAAAACGCGTCTAGCGCGGCATATTGAGACAGGGTCGGTGCGGCCAGAAACAGATTCTGAGCCAGTCGGTCAACGGCATCGACATAGGCATCGGGCACCACCATCCAGCCAAGTCGCCAACCGGTCATGCCAAAAAACTTGGAAAAGCTATTAATGACAAACACCTGATCGCTCATTGACAGCGCTGTATATTCGTCAGTGTCATACACAAGCCCCTGATAGATCTCATCAACTATCATGACACCCTGCCTGGCTGTAACACATTCGATCATGGCTTGCATCGCCATCTGATCGACCAGAGTACCCGTAGGATTTGATGGACTGGCAAGTAACACTGCAATGGTCTTATCATCCCAATGGTGGTCAATCATATCTGATGTTAATTGATAAGCACTTTCAGCAGTAACCGGGACAGCCTGGCTACGACCTTCGAGCAAACGGACAAAGTGTCGATTACAGGGATAGCCCGGATCTGCCATCAACACCTTATCACCCGGATTGACCAACACGCCCAGCGCTAATTGTAGCGCTCCAGAAGCACCTGGCGTCACAATAATCCGGTTAGCTGATACCTCGACATCAAAACGCTGAACATAATAATCTGCAATACGCTGACGCAACTCAGGTAAACCCAGTGCTGGCGTATAATGCGTCTGTTTATCTGCCAGGGCCCTCTGCCCAGCTTCTATGATGGTATCGGGGGTAGGAAAATCCGGCTCTCCAATTTCCAGATGAACAATGGAACGCCCCATCGCCTCTAACTGCCGCGCTCTTGCCAGCAAGTCCATGACATAGAAAGGCTGAATGTCTGTCATACGCTGTGCCAGGTGCATTGGCTTGCTCATAATGTGTCCTGATGTTAGTTTCTTGTTTTAAATCTATTATACAGTCCATCTACAAACATCGGTGATGAGCCATACACTCGTGAAAAATCTTTTTATTATAATTTCGCTTTTGATTGTCAGCAGCAGCGCTCAGGCACTGCCCAAAGAAGATCGTGTGCCAGGCGGCCTGGCTTTAATACCGATCAGTAATGAAGGTGAATTACCACGCATAACCTACAACAATAAACCAATCGCCATTATCTCTGAGTATGAAAACTTTTTTGCCATGGTTGGCATCCCGCTCAACACCAAACCGGGACAACACCATATCGAACTGCGCTGGGAAAATGGTCAAAAAGAGCAACGCAGCTTCACTGTAAGCAAGAAAACCTATAAAGCCCAGTACCTGACCATTAAAAACAAACGCAAGGTCAATCCTAACAAGCAGGATATGGAGCGCATCATTAGTGAGAAAAAACGTAAAACCAGAGCGCGCACCTATTGGTCAGACAACATCGTCAATATGGACTTCATCATTCCTGTCGATGGGCGCATCAGCAGCATCTACGGATTGCGCCGCTTTTTCAACAACCAACCACGTAGACCTCATTCTGGCCTGGACATCGCCGCACCCGAAGGTACACCTATCAAGGCCGTTGAGACCGGTACCGTAATTGAATCGGGCGATTTTTTCTTCAGTGGTAACATGGTGTATATCGATCATGGCCAGGGACTAATCAGCATGTATGCCCATATGAACCGCATCGACGTCAAAACTGGTGACATCGTCAACAAAGGCGACATTATCGGCACAGTCGGCCAGACCGGTCGGGTCACTGGCGCCCATCTACATCTATCAGTCATCGCCAATCAGACCTCAATCGACCCGGTTCTATTGCTCAATGAGCTCAAAATCTCAGCAAATACCGAATATTGATCAGAAAAGCTTGCTTATGGGCCATTTTTATTGATAATTGGGCCGCATTACTAAAGTAGAGAAGCTTAATGGCAAAAGAAGAAGCAATACAAATGGATGGCAAGGTCATTGAAACCCTGCCCAATACAATGTTCCGCGTCGAGCTGGAAAATGGTCACATAGTGACTGCACACATCTCTGGCCGCATGCGCAAGCACTACATCCGCATCATGACGGGTGATACAGTGACGGTTGAATTGACACCTTATGACCTGGAAAAAGGCCGCATCGTCTACCGCGCCAAATAGGTTAAATACCCAAATACAAAAAAGGCTGTGATTATCACAGCCTTTTTATTGTCACTTTCAAAACATACAAAATTGATCAGCCAGTGACCTGCTCTTTCTTCTCCTGCACCTCAATAGCCAGGTCATCACCTGCCTGATTCAGTGTCACTTTTACATTTCCGCCTTTGCTGAGCGCACCAAACAATAACTCCTGAGCCAGAGCACGCTTAAGGTGTTCCTGAATAACACGTGCCATAGGTCTCGCACCCATAGCCGGATCATACCCCTTCTTGGCCAGCCAGTTACGCGCTGAGTCATCAACCTGCATGACCACACGCTTTTCTTCCAGCTGATGCTCCAGTTCAATAATAAACTTATCTACCACATTGGTAATGGTTCGCTCATCCAGCGGTTTAAACTGAATAATACTATCGAGACGATTGCGGAATTCTGGTGAGAACATCCGTTTAATCTCTTCCATACCGTCGCTTTCGTGCTGTTGCTCGGTGAAACCCATAGTCCGGCGACTCATTAACTGAGCACCTGCATTCGTTGTCATAATGATAATGACATTACGGAAATCGGTTTTACGCCCATTAGTATCTGTCAGGGTGCCGTGATCCATAACCTGCAATAGGAGATTAAAGACATCCGGGTGAGCCTTCTCAATTTCATCGAGCAATAAAACCGCATGGGGATGCTTATTGATCGAGTCTGTCAGCAAACCGCCCTGGTCAAAACCAACATAGCCAGGTGGCGCACCAATGAGTCGAGAAACCGTGTGGCGTTCCATATATTCAGACATATCGAAACGGACTAGCTCAATGCCCATCACTTTTGCCAGTTGACGCGTCACCTCGGTCTTACCTACACCGGTCGGACCTGAGAACAGGAACGAACCCACTGGCTTATCCGGATTGCCCAGACCTGAACGCGACATTTTAATCGCATCAGCCATAGTATCGATAGCCTCATCCTGTCCAAACACAACCAGTTTCAGATTGCGGTCAAGATTTTTCAGCACATCGACATCGGATGATGAAACGGTTTTCGGTGGAATGCGGGCAATTTTGGCGACGATATTTTCAATATCATGCACATTGATGTTTTTTGGCTTGCCATCGACATTATTCATACGGCGGTTAGCACCCGCCTCATCTATCACATCAATCGCTTTATCTGGCAAGAAACGATCCATGATATAACGATCAGATAACTCGACCGCCGATTTCAGGGCATTCGCACTGTAGCGTACATTATGGTGTTCCTCGAAGTAGCGTTTCAGGCCTTTTAGAATATCGATGGTTTCAGGTACGCTAGGCTCTTCGATATCAACCTTCTGGAAGCGTCGAGTTAGGGCACGGTCTTTTTCAAAAATACCGCGGAATTCCTGATAGGTGGTTGAACCAATACATTTGAGCTCACCTGAGGCCAACAATGGCTTGATCAGGTTAGAGGCATCCATGACACCACCCGATGCGGAACCGGCACCGATAATGGTATGAATTTCATCAATGAATAATATGGCACCAGGCTCTTTCTGCAACTGTTTAAGCACCCCTTTCAGACGCTTTTCAAAATCACCGCGATATTTAGTTCCCGCCACCAGGGCTCCAAGGTCAAGGGAGTAAATGGTACTGCCGGTCAGAATATCCGGCACTTCATCATCCACTATTTTCTTGGCCAGGCCTTCGGCGATTGCTGTTTTACCGACACCGGCCTCACCCACCAATAAGGGATTATTTTTACGACGTCGACACAGTATCTGTATCGTGCGTTCGATTTCAGCATCACGTCCAATCAATGGATCAATCTTATTCTGCAATGCTCGTAGATTCAGATTAGTGGCAAAATTTTCTAGTGGCTGCTTTTCACCCTCACTACCAACCTCGTCATTCGGCTCAATACCCTGATCTTCATTTTCATCAGAGACTTTGGAAATTCCATGGGAAACATAATTGACAATGTCGAGGCGACTGACATTCTGTTGCTGTAGCAGGTAAACGGCCTGTGATTCCTGCTCACCAAAGATAGCTACTAGAACATTGGCACCCGTTACCTCTTTTTTACCGGATGACTGAACATGGAACACAGCACGCTGCAATACACGCTGAAAACCCAGCGTCGGTTGCACTTCACCTGAAGCCGAATCGTTAAACACCGGGGTATTGTCATCAAGGTACTGCTGCAACTCTTCTCTGAGACGTGATAAATCAGCACCACAGGCTTTAAGCACGGAATTGGCACTTGAGTTGTCCAGCAGAGCTAATAATAAATGCTCGACTGTTATATATTCATGTCGCTTGATTCTAGCCTCATTAAACGCGACATTTAACGAAGCCTCTAGCTCCTTACTCAGCATTACAGCGCCTCTTTATAGTGTCTCAGTGCCTGACTCCAAAAAGCCCAGGCAAAAAATAATTTATCCTGCTTAAAATCATGACCCAAAAATCATCATTGAGTTCAGATTTCTTCCATCGTACACAGCAAAGGATGCTGGTGTTGTCTAGAATAATCGTTCACCTGCTCCACCTTGGTTTCAGCGATTTCATAACTGAACTCGCCACAAACCGCTTTGCCTTTAGTATGTACCGTGAGCATCACCTTGGTGGCAAGCTCCTGAGTCATACCAAAAAAACCAGTCAGAATTTGAACGACAAATTCCATAGGCGTGTAATCATCATTCAAAAGAATGACCTTGTATTTTCTGGGGGGTTTGAGTTTAGGCTTTGCCTCCTCAACCGCCAGGCCCCCGTCTTGGTCCCAGTCAGATTGTTGATCACTCATGCCGTATCTCTAGTGTAGTTCATGCCATCATTATTGTGTGAAGTAAACTGCGTCTAAACACAGGGAATTTTTCACATATATGCGATAATTGGTTTTCAATAACGAAACCGTCAGGTTTCATTAACTGACCATTAAACACACCTGATCTTTGAGCTATTCAGGTGTCCCGGGTTAATTTAAGTTTGTTTGATTATTTACATTCTATCATCAGCCCTTAGTTGGGGGCCATTACTGCAATTTCAAGGAAACCGATTTTATCAGGATGAAAATGTCTGGTTTGCAGACATCAGCAGATATACATATAACAAAGGAGAATAAATTTCAAAACCCATACTGAAAGCGCCGCCATATCAGCATATTCTAATACTTATATGTATTTTTTAGTTGAAAAATTACATTTTAGACATTTACCCTATTTGAAAAATAACTTCTAACCGCTACACTCCTGTAAACCTTGTTTTATAGCTAGATCTAAACTATATTCACAACAATTCTAATAAATTAATGTATTTCAATGTTTTTTAAAGAAAAACATTAAGGAGTCACTGATGAGAGTATCGCCTCTTTTAACCGCTGCCACGCTAACACTCGGACTAACTTCTGCACATGCCGCAACCAACGTTGAAATAAATAGCTTCTTGACTATTGGTATGGCTACATCAAGTCTTGACGATGGAATCTACCTGAACACCATCGACGACAACCTTACTTTCGTCAATGATTCGAAATACGGTATGAATTTCAGAACCCAGACCAGTGACAAGCTTTCCGGTGCTGCACAGCTGTTAGGTGCCGGTCGTAATGACAATTTCAAAGTCGAAGTAGAATGGGCCTATGTGAACTATGACTTCAGTGACAGCATTAATATGCGTGTCGGTAAACTGAACCTGCAGACCTTCCTGTTATCCGATTACATCGAAGTCGGTTATCTCTATCCCTGGATTCGTCCACCGGAAGAAGTCTATAACTTTGTACCTTTCCGTAACTTCCCCGGTGCCGAAATTATGCACACGGCACGTCTCGGCAAGGGCACCCAGCTGACTTCACAGTTATTCATCGGTTCGGCTGAAACCCAGATTAACAGTTATACTAAATTTGCCGGTGTGAACGGTGTCGGTTTGAACTTCCAGCTCGATGGACCCAGCTACACCATTCGTCTGGGTGCAATTTCTCCGGTAGTTAAAATCGAGATGGAACCTCATGTTGATTCTACAGGTACAGCTGTACCAGGAAGCACAATCGATTTCGGTGACCGTGCTTATCTGTACACCTTCGGTATTTCCTGGGACATCAACAACTTCATCGGTTACAGTGAATTCGTTACCTCCGAAACTGATGGCAATACTCAGGGTGCTTTCCCTAACCAGGATGGCTATTACCTGACCCTGGGCTACCAGATGGGTCGTACCCTGCCCTTTATTACTGTGGCCGGTACTGATGGGGAAGCACCTGCACCCGCACCTTTCGCCGCTCAGCCAGTAATCCAGGACTCTGTGGCTTTCGGTCTGCGTTACGACATGAATGACAGTATGGCAGTGAAATTTGAATACAAACAAATTGAACCTGACACAGCCTCTTCCAGCTTTAATTCAGCACCACTTCCAGCTGGCGAGACCGACTTCAGTGTGATTAGCATAGCCATGGATATCATTTTCTAATACTGACTGAGATTTGAAGTATGAAGAAGACCGCTTACTACTCTTGTTTGTCTGCCGCAGCACTGGCACTGGCGATCACCGCCAGTCCAGTACTTGCCAAAGACTACACCAAGTACTCCTCCACGGTAGTGGAGTTCCAGCGTAAACTGGCTACTGGTGGTAACGCCATTGCCCAGTACAAACTGGGCACAATGTATGAATCGGGACAAGGTGTAAAAAAAGATATCAAGGAAGCCGAAAGCTGGTACAAACAGTCTGCGGCTAAAGGTCATAAGCCCGCTCAAAACCGACTTACCTATCTTGAAATCAAGAAATCCGGCTTCGATAATACGAAACACAAGCCCTGGTTAGCCAGCGTCAAAAGCGATGCTGATGCTCTGGATGGTGACGCCATTATATTGATGGCCCTCATGTACAGAGACGGCATTGGCCTGAAAAAGGACCTGAAACAATCTCATCGCCTGCTGAAAAAAGCCAGCTCTATGGGACTGTCTGAAGTCGATGGCATGATCGAAGAAGTCGAAGCTGAAATTGCCCAGACTGAAACCGAGCCCCCTGCAAAAGCCAAACCCAAGCCTAAACCGGTAGCAGCTAAACAGAATGCTGCAGAAAAACAGGCCAAACAGGAAGAAACCAAAAAGCGTCAGGAAGCAGCCGCCAAAAAACGTAAGGCCGATCTGGAAAGAAAACGCCTGGAAGAACAACGTCGCAAACTGGCTGAAGAAAAACGTAACCTTGAACTGCAAAAACAGAAACTGGCAGCACAACAGGCAGAAGCCAAAAAACGTGAAGAAGCTGCACGCAAGGCTGAAGCTGAAAAAGCCACACTTGACCCAGCCTGTTCTGGCCCTGCTGCCCGTTTTAGAACTACCTGTAAATAATCACCTGTTTGACTTGCCTGGATACGGATAAACCACCGTACCAGGCAAGCTAATATCAATTACCCAGACTCGTTTCACATACATTGCTCTGTATGTATCAACCGTTACAGCATCATGATTTCCAAATGATTTTATAGTCATCAAGCCTGGTTACACTGGGTATAGGACACTCTAAAGTAATACTCGCTCAAGTATTTTGAAAACCTCATTTGATATAGATCATGACGCTAACAGCCACAACACGCGATTATAGCCGCCGGGTAAAGAGGAAATACTAATCGAATATGGCGCTATCTGAATACGTGAATACTTTTGGCCAGTATATGCTGCGACGTCATGGCCAACGTGTACATAAAATAGCCATAAATGCCGGCTTCACCTGTCCTAATAGAGACGGCAGTAAAGGCATCGGTGGTTGCAGCTTCTGCAATAACAGCTCCTTTAATCCAAATACCCAGCAGACAATATCAATCACTGAACAGATCAGTGCAGGTCGCCAGGTCATACCCAAACGTACAGGTGCTAAACGTTATCTGGCCTACTTTCAGGCCTATACCAACACCTATGATCGAGTTGAGCGACTGGCACAACAGTATGAGCTAGCATTAGCCGAGGAAGACATTATAGGGCTGTCCATCGGCACCCGTCCTGACTGTGTACCCGATGAAGTACTAAACCTGCTCTGTCATTATCGGGATCAGGGACATGAAGTCTGGCTAGAACTGGGTCTGCAATCATCTCATGACAAAACCCTGGAACGAGTCAATCGTGGTCATGGTTTCAATGAATACAAAAATGCCATTCGGGCTGCCCATCTACGCGGTTTGAAAGTGTGTACCCATCTAATTCTCGGCCTCCCTGGAGAAAACCATAGCCATATGCAGCTCAGCTTATCGAAAGTCATCGAGCTAGGCGTTGAGGGTCTCAAGCTCCACCCACTGCATGTAGTCAGAGGCACACAACTGGCTCGTGAATGGAAAAAAGGCGACTACACACCGCTCACAATGACAGACTATATAGAAACAGCCGCCACACTCATTGAGAACACTCCTGACGATGTGATTTACCATCGCGTAACAGGCACTGCACAAAAAGACATTTTGCTCACACCCGACTGGTGCTCACAAAAATGGCGCGTACTGAATGGCATAGAAGATGAATTAAAAAAACGTAACAGCTATCAGGGCAAGCTGTATTCCTCTGCCCACACGTTAATCCCACATATTCCACAGGTAGCACACTGATGATGGAACTGGTTTGTCCCGCAGGTAATTTACCGTCACTGAAAGCCGCTGTTGATAATGGCGCTGATGCCGTTTATATCGGTTTTAAGGATGATACTAACGCCCGACATTTTGCCGGTTTGAATTTTGACGATAAAAAAATTCTCAAGGGTATCGAATACGCACACAATAAACACACCAAAGTATTTGTCGCCATTAATACCTACCCACAACCAGGTGGCTGGTCACGTTGGCAAAAGGCCGTTGATCATGCCGCAGACATTGGTATCGATAGCCTGATCATTGCAGATCTGGGGGTGATGGATTATGCCCGAAATCGATGGCCTGATATTAATCTGCACCTCTCGGTACAGGGCTCAGCAACCAGTTATGAAGCCATCAACTTTTATAAACAGCACTTTGATATCAAACGTGTCGTTCTCCCCCGTGTGCTATCACTCAAACAGGTTGAACAACTCATTCAACATACCGATGTCGGCATTGAAGTCTTTGGCTTCGGCAGTCTCTGTGTCATGGTTGAAGGCCGCTGCATTCTCTCCTCCTACGTGACTGGAGACTCACCCAACACCTTTGGTGCCTGCTCACCGGCCAGCGCTGTGGAATGGATCGACAAACCGGATGGGGGCATGGACACACGACTGGGTGGTGTCTTGATCGAGCGCTATGGAGCTGATGATAAAGCCGGTTACCCAACTCTGTGCAAAGGCCGTTTCAATGTTGCCGGCAATACTTTTCATGCCATGGAAGAACCCACCAGTCTCAACACCCTGGAAATGCTCCCAGGCCTGATGCAAGCGGGTGTCCAGGCAATAAAAATTGAAGGCCGACAACGCAGTCCCGCTTATGTTGCGCAAGTGACCCGTGTCTGGCGTGAAGCAATCGACTTGTGTCAGAAGGATGCTGACAATTACACCACTCGAAGCGACTGGATGAACGAGCTCGGCAAAGTCTCCGAAGGTTCTCAAACCACACTGGGCGCTTATCACCGCCCCTGGCAGTAAACTATGCGATTATCTCTTGGCCCTAACCTGTACTACTGGACAAAAGAACAAACTCTGGATTTTTATCGACAGATGGCAGTACTGCCTGTCGATATTATTTACCTCGGCGAATCGGTGTGTGCCAAGCGCAAGCAGATGCGTACCCATGACTGGATCGAACTGGCTGAAGAGCTCACTGCTGCCGGCAAGGAAGTCGTCCTCTCTACACTGGCACTGAGCGAAGCTGATTCAGATGTTAAAACCCTGAAACGCATCTGTGACAATGATCGCTTTATGGTGGAAGCCAATGATATGGGAGCTGTCAGCCTGCTTCAGGGCAAAGCCTTTGTTAGCGGCCACAGCATTAACCTGTATAACAATCGTAGTATCAAACTGTTAGCCAATCTGGGCCTGAAACGCTGGGTGCTACCCGTCGAACTTAGCCAGGACACGCTGCGCGACTTGCACCAGAACAAACCTGAACAGGTCGAAACCGAAGTCTTTGCCTATGGTCGCCTACCACTGGCCTATTCTGCACGTTGCTTTACAGCCCGCGCCCATAATCTGCAAAAAGATGATTGCCAGTACCGCTGTATTGATTACCCCGATGGTATGTTACTCAGCACACAGGAAGATCAAAGCTTCCTGACTATCAACGGCATTCAAACCCAGTCCGCCCAAACCTATAATCTACTGGCAGAACTGGACACGCTCAAGTCACTATCCATTGATGTCATTCGTTTAAGCCCGCAATCACATCATATGGATAAGATCATAAACATCTTCAGAGCCTGTATCGATGGTGAACTGGCGATAGATGTTGGCGTTAAGCAGCTTGAACCGCTCACATTGTCTGGCAGTTGTAACGGTTACTGGTTTGGCGATGCCGGTATGACAAACACTGAACAACATTTAGCCGAACTTCAGGCATCGAGCGGCTGACTATATCCTGCTGAGCAAATTCAAGCCCAGAGAAACGCTAAACAAATGATGGGTAGTGCTCCCACAAAATCCCTTAAATCTCTCGGTAACATTACAATAGGTAATGTTCTATAATTGGTTTTTGGCGGAAATTACTATAAAACTCATATCCGACCATTACATCCATTACTGAAAAATAAAACCTGATACAACAAGGATCAGAATCATGGCTGATTCATATACTTTGATTAATAACACCTCTAACGAAAAGCTTGATTTAAAGCTACGTCAAGGCACCCTTGGGCCATCTGCCATTGAAATTTCGGCCATGTATAAGGAAAAAAACCTGCTCGCCTATGATCCTGGCTTTATGTCTACAGCCAGCTGTGAAAGCGCTATCACCTATATCGATGGCGATAATGGCATATTATTGTATCGTGGTTACCCAATCGAACAGCTGGCAGAACAAAGTTCATTTCTAGAAGTTGCCTACCTGCTGGTTTATGGCGAACTTCCGACTGTAGAACAGTTGACAAAATTCGAAGAGATTATTATCCATCACACCATGATCAAGGAAAGTATGCGAAATTTCTTTGATGGCTTTCACTATGATGCACACCCCATGTCCATCATGATTGGCGTGGTTGGCTCATTATCTTCCTTCTACCACGACTCACTGGACATTCACGACCCACGCCACCGTGAAATATCTGCGCACCGACTCATTGCCAAGATGCCCACTATCGCAGCGGCCTGTTTTAAACACAATGTCAGCGAACCCATCATGTACCCAATCAACAGTCTGGACTACTGCGGTAATTTTTTACACATGATGTTCTCCACACCTTGTGAGCCTTACGTACCAGACCAGGTGGCGATTGAAGCCATGAACCTGTTATTTATCCTTCATGCCGATCATGAACAGAATGCCAGTACCTCGACTGTCCGTCTTGCTGGTAGTTCTGGTGCCAATCCTTTTGCCTGTATTGCCTCAGGTATCGCCTCACTCTGGGGGCCTGCCCATGGTGGTGCCAATGAAGCAGTATTGAGTATGCTCGAAGAAATTGGCGATTCATCAAATATCGACAAATACATTGCCAAAGCCAAAGACAAGAATGATCCATTCAGGCTTATGGGCTTTGGTCATCGTGTCTATCGTAACTTTGATCCCCGTGCGACAATTATTAGAAAAAAATGCCACGAAGTACTTGAGAAACTGGCAGATAGTAATAATCCATTCTTTGATCTGGCACTCAAACTCGAAGAAGCCGCACTCAACGATGAATACTTTATCAAACGCAAACTCTACCCCAATGTTGATTTTTACTCGGGTATTATCTATCGCGCTCTAAATATCCCCACGAATATGTTCACCGTCATGTTCGCCATCGCACGTACCGTCGGCTGGATTGCGCACTGGAGTGAAATGATTGGTGACCCTGCACATAGAATCGGCCGCCCACGACAGCTGTATACAGGTGCCCCTAATCGAGATTATGTACCGATTAACAAACGCTAGTGACAAACAGCTGGAGCAGACACTACTGATTTGCTCCAGCATTCTCCTTCCATGAGCGAACACAAAAACGACCGTAACTTTAATGACCTGGTCGGTCATTTCCAGAAAAATATTTACGATACGCCCAAAGGTAAAATTCGTCTTGAAATTCTATGGCGTGATTTGCTGCAAGCCATCCCCGACCTTAAGCAGATACAACATATGCGTATCCTTGATGCTGGTGCAGGACTTGGTTACATGGCAGGTCAGTTAGCTGATCTCGGGCATGAGCTTGTTTTATGTGATGTCTCTGACGAGATACTACAACAGGCGCAACACCACCTTAGCCAACACCATCCCCGTGCAAGTTTCCAACTGATCAACAGTGCAGTACAGGAACTACAGCAACACATTAATGAACAATTCGATTTGGTTCTGTTTCATGCTGTACTTGAATGGCTGGCTGAACCACAACAAGCTCTGACACAGTTACTCGAGTTCGTTAAACCTGGTGGCTATCTCTCACTGATGTTTTACAACAAACACAGTCTGATCTATCGTCATTTATTGAATGCGAATTTTAAAATCCTGATGCAGGGTGAGCCCAGAGTCGGTAAACGCCTGGTGCCGATTTCCCCACTGGAACCGGTACAAGTCGAAAATTGGTTACATGATGCTGGTATGCAAATCATCAGTCGCTCTGGTGTGCGAGTGATATTCGACTATCTCAATCATACAGAAAAACAACGGCTTAATATGGATGAATTATTGGAAATGGAACGACGCTATTCACGCCTTAAACCGTACGCTGATCTGGGCCGTTATCAACACCTGATTGTAAAACGTCCTGAAGATTAATTTAATAATTAATTTTTTCTCACATCAGTTATAGCAAGATCTGAATCCGTGCCCCACCCAATGGGCTGGCATCGATTTGAATACGACCATCATAACTTTGTACAATATTGCTAACAATAGAGAGCCCAATACCATGACCTGCCACTGATTGATCTGCGCGCCTGCCCCGTCGCAACAGCTCAGTGATCTGATCCTTATCCATGCCCGGGCCATCATCCTCAATCACAATGTTTAGTTGCTGATTCGTCTTATCAGCATAAATCTGTACCGTCTGCCGCGCCCATTTGAAAGCATTATCAAGCAGGTTACCCAGCAGTTCCATTAAATCCCCCTCATCCCCTTTAAATACCAGAGCAGAATCAATAGTCACCTGTGATTGGATGTTTTTATCACGGTATACTTTCTGTAAGGCGCTAACAATTTTATCTGTCGTTGAGCGAACTGGAACCGCTACTCCGCTATGTAACGAACCGGCAGTCGCTGCACGTTGCAACTGATACTCAACCAGTGTATTCATGCGCCCAATCTGCTCTGTCAGAATTTTCGTTTCATCTACTGACTTTTCCGAGATAGTACTCTGAATAATCGCCAACGGCGTTTTGAGACTATGCGCCAAATCACCCAGCGCATTTCGATAACGTGTTTTTTGCTGACGTTCATGATCAAACAGTAGATTGATTTTATCGGCCAGGCGTTTCAACTCCAGTGGG
>JBFFSQ010000050.1:0-16685 GCA_041572275.1 Gammaproteobacteria bacterium | reverse complement strand
TAAGAAAAACAAACGACTGTCTGAAAAGCGTGCAGCGAATGTGGCTAAATTCCTGAAGGACACCAAGGGTATCAATGCCTCAAAAATCACTGTCCGTGGTTTTGGTGCAGAAAAGCCTGTTGCTACTAATAGTACTAAAGAAGGACGTTCACGGAATCGTCGCATTGAAGTGCTGATTGATAATTCGGCTAGTTAGTAACAGTCGGTTACAGTTACTGCCATTTATTAGCGGTGTAAAAGAGCCACACAACCACATCCATTGGATTGTGGTTGTGTGGCTTTATTTATTTAGTTACGCAATAAATTTCAATTATCAGTCGCGGATTAGTTTGCCAGTCTTAAGCGGTTTGCCCTTGCCTTTTGTGCTCTGGCGCAACTTCAATATCAGTAAGCCTGTAAGAAACACTAGGAACGATGCCTGGTATGGATATTTAATTGAGTATACCAGTGGAGTCAGAAACCAACGTGCAGCTGTGCGACGTGATTCATCTTCTCGTATGTAATCCGCAATCGGTGGAGAGTGCTGGTAATATGTTGATACCAGTGTGCGACCAATCGTATTGGTTAGCAGATACTCATCACGGAAGTCGCGCAATACTTTGACGTCTTCATGTAGATAACTGCCGTAGGCTGCAGTGGCTATAAAACAACCGCCACCACCACCGCCACCACCTGTAATTGTTGCAGTTACTGTGGGAACACCAGGGTCAACGACGGTTCCATTTGCCGATAAATCATGGTCACCCCAGGCGCCATCAGTGAAATGCAGGTTGATGACATTAGCGTTGATATCAGCACCGCGGACGCCATCGAAGTAAAACTCATACCATGAAGCTGGCACTGCCGGTGGTTGTGGGCCGTACTTCCAGTAGTTTTCTGGCTCCTGTCCAGTAGGTAATGTAATTGTCACGATTGCTGTTCCGCCGACGGGCAGGCCAGTGATATTGAAAGAGAAGAAGCCGTAAGGCGCATCAACACTGGATGGTAAAGCTTCTGGCGTAGGATTGTCAGTAGCGGTGACGTCTTCCAGAACGCCAGCATCGGTTGCGATGGTGACATAATACGCATCATCGTATGTATGCAGGGAGGCGACATTCTCTTGTTCTCTATCAGCAGTGCCATCACTATTGCCGTCATAGTTCAGGTCGGTACCTGATGGTCCCATTTCTTCACTATCGGGAACACCATCACTATCAGTGCCACCGGTGCCGGTTAAGTTAACTGGAACAGTTGGTTCATCGCCATCATCAGAGCTAATGGTTACAGTAGCGTTAAAAGGATCGGGTGCTGAAGCTGCAGTGGGTGTGAATGTTACGCGTACAGTGCAGTTGTCACCTGGTTGTACAACATAACCAACTACACTACAGGCATAGGTGGTGCCACCTTCATCCAAACTATAATTAGTGGTATCGGATAAAACGATGCCACTAATATTCAGGTTGCTAACACCCTCATTGATAATGGTTATGGTTGTGGGAGTTGAGCTGTCGCCGACCGTAATATCACCATAATCAATTGCAGTTGGCGTGACTCGTATCTCAGGTGCATTTAGACCTTGAAGTGTGCTATCAAAGCGGGATACGAATCCATCCTGATAACCTTCACGATAGGATTTATCGCCACCCGAGACAGCTGGAAAGTCATCAGACGTTGTGACACCGCCCACGTATACGCCATTGACTGTGTTGAAAGCAACACCAAAACCTGACTCTTCAGGGCTAATGGGGCCGCCAAGGTATGACATTTGATAACCAGTGGAATCTAACCAGAATGAATTGATTTTCAACACAAAGGCATCTTGTGCACCCACTAGTGCTTCCTGTGCACCACCGTCACTGCCGGGGAAATCAGTTGATCGAGTACTGCCGGTTACATATAAGAAATTAGAATCAGGGTCGTAATCGATATCCCATACAATGTCTTCAAGGTTGCCACCGATATAGGTGGCCTGATAGCCGGCATCATCTGCCAGTGTCTTTTGTATTCTGACAATAAATCCATCATTGGGAATAGCCGACAGCCCACCGGTAACACCTGGGAAATCCGTTGAATCGGTGGTACCCGCAAGATAGACAAAGCCCGATGTATTACCCGGTGTACTCGCCATAGTATGAACGTATTCATTACCGCTGCCGCCAATATAAGTTGAGTCGCTGATAACGTCTAACCAGAGACTCATTCGAGATACAAAAGCGTCTATTCCACCTGCAAGTGAGTTCTGGTAGTGATCACCGGGTGTTACCCAGGGAAAGTCAGTGGAAGTTGTGTTGCCAACAACATAAACACCAGAACCTGCAAAAAGATCTCGAATTTCATCGTCACCGCTACCTCCCAGGTATGTAGCCGACAGAATTTCAGTGAGTTCGTAATTCAAACGTGCAATGAATCCATCACTATCGCCACCAGCAAAATTGTCCTGTGGACTGGGATTGGGATTACCATCAAAAACAATGCCAGGAATATTGGTGGCTGCAGTTTTGCCGGCAATGAAAATTTCATCTCGGTATGATGTATCTGGCTGTAAAACGCTTACGATCGATATGCCTCTAATTTCATCCTCTGGACATAATGCCGCGGGTGCCGTTGCGGTGCCGCCGTAATAGGTGGATCCATGTAAGGTCATTAAGTCAGAGCTGAACCGTGAAACAAAACCTTCTCGGCATCCATCAGAATCTAGGTAAAGATGATCCGCACTATCTTCTGTCACTCCTGCTAAATCCTGGGACGCGGTATAACCAGCAATGTAAACTTCGAATTCATCGCCAGTAGTGGGGCGAAATGTAATTGAATTGGCTTGATCTGACATGCCTGAGCCTGTGAGAGGGCTGCCGCCAATAAAGCCGATATAGAGTAGTTCTGTGAGGGTGTGGTTAAAACGGGCAACAAAAGCGTCATAGCCATCTCTGGTATACAACGGCAGGCCGGGAACGCCACTGATGATGGAATTAGTATGACCAACGGCATAGACATCTCCTGATGGTGCCACATCCAATGCTCTGATGAGATCATTTTGACCATCACCAAAATAGGTGGACTGTAACAAAGGATCTATGATCAGTTCTTTACTGCGGTCATAGTTACCCAAGTCAAAGCTATAGCCATTATCTGTGACCTGATAAGAAACATTAATGCTGCGAATTTCGTTATCAATGATCTGATAAGCTTTTGGTTTTGAGTATTGAACTATGCCGTATTGTGTGTTTAGTGAAAGCAAACCGTCATCTGTAGTGCTGATCGAATCTACGCCAGTCACTTTGACACGTATGAGCCTTGCATCTGATCCAGGTCTAACGTGAAACAGTTTTTCTACATTTTTGCCATAGGCTTTCAGCTTTAGCTCAATACCTTCATATATGTCTCCCATCGAAATGGTTTCATAGGTAGGAATATTGCTATGCCAATTTTCTGGTTTGTTACCCAGAAAATAACTGACTTTAGTGACTGAGGCTGATGCGCCATTGATATTGCTGATTTGAGCATTAATAAAGGTTTCATTAATGATAGAACTGCTAAGTTGTTTCGATTTTTTATCGGGAATAATTAGAGATATCACGCCTTTTTTATTAACGATTAATGTGCCACCAAAGGTTTTAGCATAGTACATTACCTCATCATTGACCTGGCCAATATTTTTGATGAATGGTATTTGTAGCCTGGCGAGTTTTAATTGGTTGCTTTCATTAAGTGTCGTTGTCGACTGCTTTAGCGTATTTGCACTTAGATCGGATGCTAGTGAGAAGGTAATAACTAATAAAAATTGTAGGAAGCGTTTCATGACCACTCTCCTGTGTTGAGCTGTATGGATGCAGGTCCTTTTCTATATGGATCAATCAGAATGGGGAATACAGCTAAATGTCTGATTTCCTGTGTTGCTTTATAAATCGCACCTGATCAAAAAGAATACTTAACTAATTTAATTGTAAGAAAGGATTTTGAAAAGTAAATAAGTATTACTACGGAGAAAGACGTGTATTGCTGATATGCGTAAACATCAGTATTAGAAAATCATTAAATCGTTGATTAGCGATTCTGACAAATATCAGTTTTGGAGCAGTATCATTTCACTTGAGTCATTAAAGATTAATGGTTGTTCCGGTGCGAGGTTATGGTTATGCCATTGATAGTGCAACAGAAAAAGTATTTATATTGGATAAAGTGGGTTCTTTAGAACGATGAGCATGAGTCCACTGTTCATGAAATATCTTTTTTATGTTTCCTGGATCAGCTTGAGTTTTAGCTTGGACCACATGCCAAGTGTGCCGGCAAATAATAATGACATTAACAAGGCATAATTCCATTCGATTATATTTTCTGTTTTATCACTATCATTATCGGTGGCTGATATAGCAACATTAATCAGGCCCAGGATGAGTATCAGGGAAACAATTGTGAGCTGGTAACGCAATGCTTGTTTAGAAATTCGTTCATCATTGTTTAGACGTTTTAACTTGAGTAAATCATTGAGCGCAATCATGTGAGCCAGCGGTGTCAGGCTGAAGTAGAAAATGATGCCGTAGCGTCGCATGAACCGGTAAAAATCTCCCGAGCTACCCAGAAAGTCGACATAGAGTATGAGGCAGATTGCGCCAATGATGCCCAGCCAGTAAATAGTAGTAATGGTATGGGTGGAACGGCCATGGAGTTGTGTTAACCAGAGTTTCATGATGTGCCAGTAGCCAACCAATAAAACCGCATATACCATCATATTCGCCCGGAACAGGTAAATGCTATTGCCCATGCGTGCTGAGCGACTAATGGAGGTACAGCCATCTAGATAAGGGAAGCACCAGGGTACAAGCTGATTGTAGGCACTGTAAACATAAACAACATTTGCCGTTATTATAGGAAGCAGAGTAACAATGATTACAAAAGCTCGAAACTGCATGTTGAATCCCGCTGTTTTGTATGTCTGGTTAGCCGGGTGTTGTTCTTGTTATTCTCCAGTATATCCTTAAGCTATAAGATATATCGAGTACAAGCAATATTTATCAATCGAGTGATAAAGAAATGGATACATAAGCCTGCCTTTATTTAACAGGCTAATGCTGCAGTTAAACAACTGAAAAGGGGGCGATATGACTTATGTTGAAACCTTACTGGCTGAAGAAGCCGAGTCATTACTCAATCATGTATGTAAGGGTATCCCCGCTACAGATTTACATATTCCAGGGCCAGATTATATTGATCGTGTGGTCGCCCATAAAAATCGTAAACCCGGTGTATTGCGTAATTTGAATGCGCTCTATAATCATGGTCGGCTGGCCGGATCAGGGTACTTGTCCCTGTTGCCTGTAGATCAGGGTGTAGAGCATTCTGCTGGCGCTTCGTTTGCGCCTAACCCTTCATTTTTTGATCCAGCTAAGATTGTCGAGCTGGCGATTGAAGGTGGCTGTAATGCGGTGGCTTCGACACTGGGTGTGCTCAATGCAGTGGCTCGTGATTACGCTCATAAAATTCCCTTCATCGTTAAGATCAACCATAACGAATTACTCAGTTACCCTAATCATTATGACCAGACCTTGTTCGCCAGTGTTGAGCAAGCTTTCGATATGGGGGCCGCGGCTATAGGTGCGACGGTTTATTATGGCTCGGTAGAGTCACGGCGACAGATTCAGGAAATCGCGGATGCGTTTGAACATGCGCACTCTTTAGGGATGGTGACTGTGTTATGGGCCTATCTTCGTAACAGTGCGTTCAAAAAAGACGGTGTGGACTACCATGTGGCAGCAGACTTAACCGGTCAGGCCAATCATCTGGCCGCGACCATTGATGCTGACATTATCAAACAGAAGCAGGCACAGAATAATGGTGGCTTTACTGCAATTGGTTTTGGTAAAACTCATGATAAGGTTTACCAGCAACTGACCAGTGATCATCCTATCGACCTGGTACGGTACCAGGTGGCCAACTGTTATATGGGGCGGGTCGGCATGATCAATTCAGGTGGTGCATCCGGTGCTGACGACTTGCGTCAGGTAGTACGCACAGCTGTGATCAACAAACGGGCTGGTGGTATGGGCCTGATTACCGGGCGCAAAGCCTTCCAGAAACCGATGCAAGAGGGCATAGAGTTATTACATGCTATCCAGGATGTGTATCTATCGACTGATATCAACATTGCCTAGCAATCAAATTAAATGATTTATTAATTGTTTATCAATTAATCTAGATCATTGATCCTGATATTGATGACGCTAAGGTTATAGTGTGTTGAATTTGAAGATAACCTGTCAGAACTTTTTACACTATGACAGGTTTGGGGGAGTACTCTAAGCATGACAAAAAATATCGGCATTCTAACTGCCGGTGGCGATAGCCCCGGTTTAAACGCAGCCATTCGGGGAGTTGGTAAGGCTGTTGAAGGGCGTTATGGAATGCGGGTTATTGGTTTTCGTGATGGATTTCGGGGTCTGGTCGAAAACCGTACGGTAGAGCTCGGTGGTTCGACCCTGTCGGGAATTTTAACCGTTGGTGGCACCATATTGGGCACCAGTCGGGACAAGCCGCACAAGATGATGGTAGACGGCAAGTACCAGGACATGACTGAGACCATCATTAAAAATTACCATGCCAATGAGCTGGAGGCGCTGGTGTGTCTCGGTGGTGGAGGTACCCAGAAGAATGCTCTGTGGCTGGCACAGCATGGTTTAAATGTGATCACCCTGCCCAAGACTATCGACAATGATGTGGCGGTCACTGATATGACCTTTGGTTTTGATACGGCCCTGGGTATTGCAACTGAAGCCATTGACCGTTTGCATAGCACGGCTCACAGTCATCATCGTATTATCGTGGTAGAAATCATGGGACATCGAACCGGATGGTTAGCGCTGGGTTCGGGTATTGCCGGTGGTGCTGATGCGATTTTGATTCCGGAAATTCCTTATGACGTTAACAGTGTGGCTGATGCAATTAAGGCCCGTGTTCGTAAGGGCCGATCATTTAGTATTGTGGCGATTGCAGAAGGGGCTGTGTCCAAAGCCCATGCCGAAGCGGTGCAGAAATTTGAAGTCTTGCGTGCTAATGCCACTGATAAAAAAGAAAAATCCCGGGCTAAAAAGAAACTGACCAAGCTTAAGGAAGTGCATCTGGATCATGCCATAAACCTGAGTGAGGAACTCGAAGAACTCACTGAGCTGGAAGCCCGGGTCACCATACTCGGTCACGTGCAAAGAGGGGGTGCGCCTTCGGCTGCAGACCGTCTGTTAGCCACGCGACTGGGTAGTGCCTGTGCCGATTTGATTGCACAGGGCACCTATGGTGTCATGGTTGCAGATAAAGGTGGGCAGACAGTGGCTGTGCCGCTGGAGCAGGTGGCTGGCAACCGCAAGGAAGTTCCATTAGATCATCCCTGGATTATCGCTGCGCGTCATGTGGGTACCAACCTGGGCGACTGACTGTATTAAGGTTTTTGGTTGTTATCTTCATCGTGCAGACCACTGATATGGCGCCGGATATGAGGCCAGCACATACCGGTGGTCAGCAATGCGCTGATGATCAATAACAACATTACAGCAATCGCCGAGAATGAACCTGAAGGTAAAATGCCCCAGCTACTCAATAGCCATAACAACGATGCAAAGAAGCTGATCGTCAGTGTGATGCCAATTTTTCCCAGGTAACTGCGTGTGGCGTCAATATAAATTACCCAACCGACAGCGAGTGCAATACCCACGAATATCTTGAGTACCAGAAAATGACTCTCCAGAGATAGCAGCCAGTGCAGATAAGAAAGGCCGCTGGGGTTGTAGGTAACAAAAACAATGAACAGGGCGATAACAAACCTGAGACCTATCTTTTTCCACGACAACGTTGTCTGCATCCGTCCTTATTCCTTGCACTGGTGTTGAGAATTGGCTTTATTTAGATGTCGATATTAAACGAAAATTGATTTCAATATTGAGCATTCCTTCGAATAAGGTTTCAATCAGTAGTCGATCCTGTTGCTGGTTAATACTAAAACCAGCTTGTGCTTGAGGTTGCGTTTTTACTGTTTGAAGACCGGTATCGGTAAAGATGACATGCAGTGTTAAACGGTAGGGGTAAAAACCATCCAGAAATCGTCGGTGATAGGGACCGTTGACCAGACTGAAGCTTAAGTCCGGATTTTGATAGAAGTTTCTGGTCTCGGCACTGATGCATAGTTCGGCATCCTGTCCAACATCGGTTAGTTCGGCACTCTGATCTTTGAGGGTGACGGCACCGATATTGCGTTTACTGACCAGTTGGAATTTACGCATGAATTTGTATTGGTAAACAATGACGGACTTGGTGATTTGATCCAGGTGTCGGTAGCATTGTTGCAGTTGAACCCAGCCGGTTTCAATGCTTTTTGGGCTGATTGTAAAGGTGTTAATGGCATGTAATACCGGTTTGGCGGGCGCTTTGGTAAGAAAATTTAGTGTTCCTTCATTGACCTGTTCGATGATATCCAGTTCATCATTCGGCCATGGGATGTCCTCAGTGCTGGCCATCAGCATTGTGCTATAGAGCAGGTTAAAGAGAGCATAGTAGAACGTAGTTAAAGGTCTGATAGTCATTCCGTCTTTGACCTCGCACATTAACTTGCTGTAATGGTGATTTTATTTATTTTCAGCAGGTTTACAGCATTAGCGATCAGAAGAATACTGAAAAACCAATAGTTGTAGCCGTGTCACTTAAATCGGCAGAGTAATGCATGTTGCTTATGTTCGTTGTGACATCAATATCACTGTCTGTCTTGCGAATGCCAACATTAATACTCACTGAATCAGATATAAAATAATAAAGAGATGCCATTAGTAAAGTACCATCACCATCAAAATTATAACTTTCACTGATACCATCATCTTCATCACCTGATACATCTAATATTCCAGCATGAAACATCAAATTGACGTCTGGATTCAGGTTTACACTATAGCCGATAATCGGGCCTATCAAATTGATAGAGTTATTTGAACCATCATTTGCATCAGTTTCTTCATTGCTAATAATCAGGCCAGCACTTAAGTTTTTTGTAAAGAAGTAGGAGCCTTCGACATTAAATACGGATACATCGAGTTTTACTGAAGTGCCGTTGCCGGTAAGTTTTGTTGAGTTGCTTATGAAGCTTGTGTCACCGGTAAACATAAAAGTTCCCTGGGGTATTTCTCGCGCCTCAGCAACAATAGCAAAACAGGTAAGAGCAATGACAGGAATATAAGGGCCTGGTTTCATCATTTCAGTGCTCCCGATTTTGTATTTAACTTTTTAATTATGCGCTTGAAAAAAATATGTTTTCTGAGCTAGATCAAAACAACTGATGGAACCTTATTTGTTATTGGTACAACTATCAGCCGCTCAAGTCGAGGCCATCGAGTAAGCCAGCCAGTTGTGGATCATCACGGAGCCGGAGCAGGTCTTCAGGGCGATCGACATCCCACTGAAGTGGTAATTCAACCAGGCTCATCTGTGCTTGTTGAATGCGTTGCAGAGTTTGTTGGTAGACACGATTTGTGCCCCAGTTGATGTCGGTAAAAATGTCTGGAGCCAGTTTAGATAATCCAATGAGTGCATAACCACCGTCTTCTGCTGGACCGAGTACAACGTCGACACCGGCAACCAGTTTTTCAAAGGCCAGCTTGATAATATCGACGCTCAGGGTGGGTGCATCAGTACCGATGATGACAGCACAGTCATAGACTGCCAGTGCCTGTTCGAAAGCATGGGCCATGCGGTCGCCGAGATCGCTGCCTTGCTGTGCATTTAGCTCGATACAGTAATCATCCAGCAGTGCTAGAAACGATGCATCCTGTGTATTTGGGTAAGCCTGTAGTTCGACATTGGTGAAAGCAGCGTTGAACACCATGTCAACAGTATGACGAGTCATGCGCCGATGCAACTCGGCGGCACCCTCGGCTCCAAGGGTTGGGATCAGTCGGGTTTTGGCCTGACCAGGTATCGGTGCTTTCGTAAACAGAATCAGTTTTGCGTTTGGAAATAACATTAGTGATTGGAATAGTGTTTGGATAGTGAATTTGGATGTACGCCAAGGAAATAGGCCAACCTTAGTCGCCACATAAGCAGGATGGTTTTGAGAACTCCATGTTGCTCCCAGCGTCGGCTGGAAGTGATCAGACATGTCTTGATACAGGCAGGTCGTCCGTGTGATTGCAGCAGGCGCTTGCTGATGTCGATATCTTCCATGAGGGGAATGACCTGGTAACCCTTGAGTTGTTTAAAGGTTTTGGAACTAATGAATATGCCCTGATCGCCAGTTGCAACACCGGTGATACAGGAGCGCAGATTCATTAGTGTTTCGATGAGCCTGAACAAGGGGTGGTGGCCGGACAGGCGAACATTAAAACGGCCCCAGTGTCGTTGGCCTGCGCTCATATGTTGCTCTATGAGCTGGTCCATATTTTCTGGTACCTGGCTGTCGCTGTGTAAAAATAGATAGACATCACCTTTAGCTTGTTCGGCGCCAGCATTCATCTGGTTAGCGCGGCCCTGGTCGGCATATAACAGTTTGTCGCAGAAGGGTTCGGCCAGTGTCCGGGTGTTGTCAGTGCTGCCACCATCTATCACGATGACTTCATGTTGTTGTCGAAGAGGCTGCAGTTGCGCCAGTGTTTCAGCGATTGTCGTCGCTTCATTCAGGGTCGGGATGATGATAGACAGTCGCATCATCAACTCAGGGCGCCACCACAGCTGGAGCCGGAACCGGCGGTACAGCCATAACAATGATCGGCGATCACAATGGAGTTGTTATTGAGTTGGTCAAGGCTGATATCACGAATATGCAGCCGCGATGTCTTGTCCACAGTCAGTGGTAGATTCAGCATCTGGTTGAAATCACAGTCATAGACGTAACCTTGCCAGTCGATGCTAATCAGCGAACGGCACATGACGGTGCTCAGGTTGATGTCCTGATGGGCGCTTTTCAGCAGGTTCATATAACTATCGAATTCACCCCTGGATACCAGTGTGCTGCCAAAACGCATGATCGGCATATTGGTCAGGGTAAACAGCTGGTTAAATTCGATATCGAACTGCTGTTTTAACTGTCGTTTATAGTCCTGCTCCAATATTTGCTGGGGTGGCGGCAGGGAGGCGCCGGTGGGGTTATACATTAAATTCAGGATCAATCCTGAGTCGGCTGTGCCATAGCCAAGTTGGTTGAGTTGTTGCAGTGCTGCCATGCTGGAATCGTACACGCCCTTGCCGCGTTGACTGTCCACATTTTCCTGTAAATAGCAGGGTAGGGAAGCAACAATCTCAACCTGTTGTGTGGCTAGAAATGTGGCCAGATCTTCCTGCCCGGGCTCCCGCAGGATGGTGAGATTGCAGCGGTCAATGACATGGATATCCCGTTTGCGAGCAGCACTGACCAGATAGCGAAAATGAGGATTCAGCTCAGGCGCACCACCGGTCAGATCCAAACGCTGGATGTTTAATGTTTCCAGTGCTTCGATAATATGCTCAATATCTGCCTGCGACATTTGCTCAGTACGCTTGGGTCCGGCATTGACATGGCAGTGCAGGCAGCTCTGGTTACAGGTGTAGCCAAGGTTGACCTGCAGGGTGTGCAGCTGGTCGCGATAGAGCGCGGGAAAGTCAGTGTCTAATAGCCGTGGCAGTGTTGCGTGCATCGGTGGCTTCCTGGAGCGTGTGTTGTGGCCATTGTGTTACGTGTTTAGCATTCTGCTTCTGTCTTTGACTCAGAAGACAATGACTTTATCGGCGTTGAGGGTTTCATTTGCTAACTCTTTCATGGTGCTGCGCTGGGCACCCTCGATAATGGCATCATCTTTTAGGCCGCGGGCGTCCATGCAGGTTCCGCAGAGTAATACTCGACCTTTACGGGCAACAGATTTGAGCATCAGCTCGGTATTATAAAAGCCTTCGGGTACCTGCTGTCCAGATTGGGCACAGCCGACCGAATCTGACATCAGAAACACCGTGAGCTGGTTGTCATCAGTGGCCAGTGCCTTGGCCAGTCGTAGGCCATTATAGCTGCGTTCAGTGCCATAGGGTGGGTCGTTCAAAATCATCAGGATGTGCATGGTGTTCACCTAGTTGTATTGAATTCAGGATCTCTGCTGTCCCGTAAACTCGTCATTACTCTGAGCTCTTCGGCAACTACTCCTCGACTTTATCTCGGTAATTGCTCGGCAACCGCTCCTCGATAACTGCTCCTGCTTTATTCTAATTACGGGCTTCCTGCCCTAATGCGTTGCCCTACTACTTACATCCCTGTAAGCATCCTGCATTACCCTACCACCTATATCCCTATAGGTGTCCTGAGTCGTTCTGCTACCTGCATCCATGTGGGTGTGTTTTCTATCGCTACCTGTACTGGTTTGAAAAGGTTAGTAACATGTTAACGTGTCAGAAGTGATTCAGGATAGCTATTAGCTCAACTTGAATCTTCACCGGATTTTTTTTCGGTTCTGTTCTCGATACCTGGTGTTGTTGGCTGTCTCGTGTCACTAAGAATAGCGCCCAATAAATCTTTGGATGTGGCGGCAATTGATGCGGGTGTGGCTCGGTGTTGGCTGGATGTTAACTGGTTAAACCGGGTCTTCTCTTCAAACAGGATACTGCTCTCGGCCGGGCTAAACGCACTATCGATACTGATTCTTGCAATTCGACCCAGGTTAACACCTCGACCATCATCTAGCAGGATGTTATGGGGAAACAGGCCGGTTTCTGGATCGGGTCTTGGGTAGTCGATCACTGCCAGCAGTTCGTAGGCTTTATCCGTGTGGTGAATAGCAACGTTGATATCGGTCTGTTTTAGTTCAACCAGAAACACCTGCTGCCCGATAGCGGTTTTCAGGCGCTCAATCTGCTGGTCATAATCAGCCGATGGCCAGATGTTGCCATTGGCACTGTGACGCTGATCTTTATTTTGCGATGCTGCTTGTGGCTTTAGGTGTTTATTGTCCATGTTATTTGGTTTTTGTACGTTTAGTGTAAGGATCTTGTTCTATTATCATTCCGAGAGAGCATGGCTGTATTTTTTACAACGATGCGACGAGGAATCTTGAGCCTTCATTGAATCCGCAACTGTTAAGATCTCTCGGCAATAGCTCGGCAACTGCTCCTGCGTTATTCTAATTACGGGCTTCCTGCCCTAATGCGTTGCCCTACTACTTACATCCATGTAGGTATCCCTTCGATTGAGATGACAAACAGGCTATTCAACAGGGTAGCCATTCTTGATCCAGTCGGTCATGCCCATGCGAGCCACTTGCACATTGCTGAAACCGTTGCGGGCTAACAGCTGTGCAGCTGTAGCCGACTTGCGATCAGTACGGCAAATCGTCACCACGAGTTTATCCTGATAATCACGAATTTCATCCATACGTTGAGTCAGTTCTTCCACCGGGATTAATCGAGCATTCGTAACATGCCCTTGTTCACCAACGAAATCCTCAGCCGTACGTACATCCAGTAACAGTATGTCATCTCCCTGCTCCAGGTGTTGATGCAGTTCAGTAACTGCCATCATCGGGCCACGACGGAAACGGGCAATGATTCGGGGCAGAAAACCCACCACGGCCAGAAGCGCAATGGCCAGCATGATTTTCTGGATCATGTTTTCACCCCCTGCAATGGCTTCTTTACCGGCATAACCAAGATAGGTATAGGCAATGGCGCCCGGTAACATGCAGATATAGGTGGCCAGGCTGTAGTGGCTGAAGCTGATTCGGGTAAGGCCGAGGGCATAATTGAGCAGATTGAAGGGGAACAGGGGTACCAGTCGAGTAAAGGCGACAAAGCGCCAGCCTTCCTGTTCGACGCCATTGATTAACTGTTTCATGCGACCAGCAGCTTTTTCTGCCACCCAGTCGGAGGCCAGATAACGGGCCACCAGAAACGACAGCATGGCACCGATGGTGGCGCCAGTGAGGTTATAGAAGGTGCCCCAGTAGGGGCCGAACAGGGCACCACCGAGTAAAGTGAGTAGTGAGCCGGGCAGGAAAAACACGGTGGCGATGGCATACAGGCACATAAATAGAATCGGTGCTGCGGCACCGCTATCGGCCAACCATTGTTCGAGGACTTCGGTATTAAACTGGTCACGGAAACTCAGTGCCAGTGTAATACCAGCCAGTAGTAGGATCAGTATCAGGATTTTACGAATGGTGGGGTTCATTACTTATGCGTCCTTGTCTTGCTGCCATTGTCGGCGATTAATGGCATAACCGCTGACCTTGCCGATAAAGGGCATGGCCAGCATGCCGGTTATCCAGGCCGACTGCTTAGGATCGCGAAAGTTACGGATGCCGATGGTCATGCCTTGATGACCGGCTCGAGGCTGGTCACGATAGGTGCCGAACAGGCGGTCCCACCAGGATAGATTAAAGCCGAAGTTGCTGTTGGTTTCGTCATCTTCAATAGAGTGGTGAACCCGATGCATATCCGGCGTCACCAGCAGCCAACGCAGTACTTTGTCGATGGGGGCGGGCAGACCGACGTTGCCGTGGTTGAACATGGCCATGGCATTGAGGATGACCTCAAACAGAATTACCGCAACCACCGGTGGGCCCAGTACCACAATGACGGCAAATTTGATCAGCATGGAGAGGATGATTTCCAGGGTATGAAAACGGGCGCCGGTGGTGACGTCGTAATCAAGATCGGCATGATGCACCCGGTGTAATCGCCACAGCAGGGGCACTGCATGTACCATGACATGCTGCAGGTAAATGATGAAATCCATGACAATGATAGAGAGCAGGATGCTGAGCGTCAGTGGCAGGCTGTAGTAATTGAGCAGACCCCAACCCTGTTCGGCTGCAAAACTCGCCATGCCGACAGCAGCTGCGGGGAAGATCAGCCGCAGGATGAAGCTGTTGAAAAATACCAGGCCCAGGTTGTTAACCCAGCGAATAGCCTTGGACACGGTGAGGGCGCGTCGGGGTGCGATAATTTCCCATGTAGCTATTAGCACCAGCATGCCGATAAAAAAACCGAGTCGGATGGTTTTTTCATTGTCAGTGATATATTCGTAAACACTCATCTGTCAGTTCCTTTAGGGGAGGTATGCAAGTCTACAGGCAGGACTTGAAATTTAAATAGTTATATTATTCAATTGATTTATTGAATAGAAAGATTAATGGATTTTAAAAGGTTGTCAATAAATGACCAGTTTCAAACATGATTTGTTCAATCAATTCGCTCGGGTCGGCAAGGCGCTGAGTAATGGTAACCGCCTGGAATTACTCGAGTTTTTAGCCCAGGCTGAGCGCAGTGTTGATGAGCTGGCCGGGGTGTCTGGTCTATCCGTGGCCAATACCTCACAACATTTACAGCAACTTCGACAGGCTGGGTTGGTCATATCCAGAAAGCAGGGCTTGAAAGTCTATTATTCACTGAGTGGCGACGATGTTATCCGCTTGCTCGATGATTTAAGGCAGGTAGCGGAGCGGCATATCGCTGACGTGCAGCAGCTACTAAGTAGTGTGCTCTTACGCAAGGATGAATTAGAACCATTGCCGCGAGAAGTATTACTACAACGTGCGAAGGATGGATTAGTGACGGTGCTGGATGTGCGCCCACCTGAAGAATACGTTGCAGGCCATGTGGCTGGTGCGGTCAATGTGCCTCTGGAAGAACTGGAAGCCTATCTTTCGGGACTGGATGAAGGCCAGGAAATTGTCGCTTATTGTCGCGGACCGCATTGTGTGCTGGCTTTCGATGCGGTGGCTATTGCCAGAGAAAAAGGTCTCAATGCAAGACGTCTGGAAGACGGTTTTCCTGAATGGAAATTAGCCGGCTATCCTGTTGAATAGGACACAATGAATGCCCCAGTTAATATTTGTTTACAATGCTGACAGCGGTTTTTTCAATACTCTTTCAGATATCGCTCACAAAATCACCTCGCCGGATACCTACGCCTGTCAGTTGTGTCAGTTAACCCATGGGCACTTCACCATGAGGTCACAATGGCAGCAATTTCTAGATGAAACCAATGTCGATTGTGTATTTTTTCACCGTGATGAATTTATTAAACAGTATGGTGTACAGGATGTAGAGCTGCCCGCAATCTTTGTGAATACAGATCAGGGTGTCGAACTGTTTATTAGCAAAAGCAAGATTGAATCATTGCAGTCAGTGGATGAATTAATTGCGCTGGTTCAGCAATTATAATAATTATTAAGCCCCAATCTTATAACATACTGCTTTATTAAAAACCTGAAAAACGGAAAGCATATCTATACGACATCGCAACGTTATGTTGAAGATATTCATAAGTTCCATCATCTAATGTTGGCCCATAGTTCTGCACGGTTATGACATGCCTGTCGAATACAGCTTCAAAATATACGCCAACAGCGATATCAAATCCGTCAGCATCTACTTGTTTAACTTGATTGTACTCAGGATGAGACGTATCTGTAATTCGGAAGTTTCCACTTAGCTTGAGGTAACCAATTCCTACACCCAGCCCCGCTTTGTAGGACCATTTTCCGGGTTCGTTTCGATTAAAATGGTAGTACGCTACTGGAACAGCGTACAGGGAATAGCCTTTTACTTCTGTGCCTAAATCTTGCACATCTTCTAGGCCAGGAATTTCCTGTTTGTTTATATTAAAAGTAGCTCCATCCAGTTGATAATGGTATCCCCAGTTACTCTCCTTTTCGAAATAAAATACACTTGATCGTACAGAAATAGATGGCTGGTAATTTAAGCCACTATCCATCATGGCGATT
>JBFFSQ010000049.1:0-16788 GCA_041572275.1 Gammaproteobacteria bacterium | reverse complement strand
TCTTTAGTACTATTAGTAGCAACAGGCTTTTCTGCACCAAAACCACGGACAGTGATTTTTGAGGCATTGATACCCTTGGTGTCCTTCAGGAATTTAGCCACATTCGCTGCACGCTTTTCAGACAGTCGTTTGTTTTTCTTAGCATTACCTGTGGCGTCAGTATGACCGGAGATAACCAGTTTTGAGTTAGGGAATTTTTTATGAGCCTGATCAATTTTATTCAGCAAGCCAAAATTAACCGACTTGATTTCACTTTTGCCTGATTCAAAATAAAAACCATGAGCCAGGATCAGCACATTCTCACGTTTACGATAGACATCTGCTTCTTCTTCTGAAAATAGAGACTGCACATACTCGAAACGCTGACGAGTTTCACGCTCACGTTTCTCCATAGCTTCACGTTCCTGGCTTTGCTGCTTGATTTCTTTTTCGTATTTTTTCTTCAGCTTACCCAATTCTGATTTTTTAGCACTGATCAGGTTCTCAACTTTGGCCTCAGTTGATTTCAGATCACTACGTAAATCAGTCTCCGACTGCACCACTGCTGCTACATCATTACGTATCGTCTGTACGGTGGAACGATTCTCTTTATCAAACACCAATCGTGTTTTAAACGGCTCGTAAATAGTACTCAGTTGCTGCTGGTACCATAAAACCTTGTCTTCTTCGCTATAATCACGACGATCAAAATCCTTGACCAGTTCAGTAATATGTACACTCTGATGTGCTAACTCAATCGCTCTGCTTGTATGCACACCTGCTTTTTCGTGCTGATTACGATCAACTTCAAGTATTGATAATGCCAGTGTCAGCTCTTCCTGTGCCAGTTTTAAAGTTTTAGGCGCATAATCATCCGCTTCTTTCTCAATAGCATCTGCAATGGCGGCTTTAGCTGACTGAACAGCACCCTTCTTAACCGTTTTCAACTCCAGACGACCATATTGAGTGATCAGGCCAGGACGAAGTTTTTTAGCTGCTTCAATTCTATTTCTTTCAACCAGATTAGTCGTTTCACGAAATTCATTTTCCAGTTTATTAAAATCTTCCGTAAACAATTCTGCTGCACCAGCTTTAATCGCACGTTCACGATTCACAAGTACCTCAGTAAACAGATTTTGGCTGGTCGCGGTATGCTTTTCGACCATAGACAGTGCTCTCAAGCCTTTATCGGCGTACGCTTTTGCATCTTGCGAATTGCTACTCTGTGCCGCAGCCACTGCCTGCTCCAGCAATTCACTCACCTGCTTGAAGCCCTCAGGTGCCAAATACTCAGAACCGTTTCGCCCAGCATTCGCCAAACGTGCATCAAGCTTCGCAACTGAATCATTCTGTCGTAGAACGTCCTGCCGTGAAATCTGGGGGGTTGAGGCACAGGCTGAAATAAATAACAGGCCCACAAAAGCCATAAAATGCATACCGCGGTATAGTTTCACTTCATCATCTCCTGACAAATCATCTTTTAATTATTAAATGTGGCCCATTATCGCCATCCTGGTCCAGCAACAATGTGACTTAGCACTAAATAATGAAAACTGCTCAAATCAGATTGAAAATATATTTGAACTGCCATGCCCAGATGACTTTCAGGACAAATCAAGTTTTTACTCCCAAAACAGTAAGCTAACTCACTGTATTTAGATGAAAAACAACAAATTCATACATCCCCCTTACATTATGTTGGCAACGCAAATTATAATGTTGCCTTATTCAATACCTGGGACTCGAAAGTCAGAACACTACAATGACTCAGGGTGATTACTCTAAATTACCGACCATAGCCAATTGGCTTATTAGGAAAAACCGATGAACAAATCCCTACCTTTTCTGGCTGTACTGCTGTTAAGCCTCAATGCCTGTGACAGCGAACAGACACCCACAGCAAAAAATATTGAACCAAGTCCAGCGGATAAAGTAATGCCAACCACTACGGAAGAATCTACTGTTCCCGTTGAGCCTGTAGCAGCAAAAGAAGATAATGCAGCGACACAAGTTACTGAGCCGGTCAGTCAACCCACAACAGTCGCTGTGGCTGCACCTGCGATGACAGGTGAAGATGTTTATAAGAAATTCTGCTTTGTTTGCCATCAGAATGGCGTAGCAAATGCCCCTAAGCTTGGTGATAAAACAGCCTGGGCTGCCCGTATTGCGAAAGGCAATGACACGCTTATGCAATCTGCACTGAACGGCATACCGGGAACTGCAATGCCACCCAAAGGTAATTGCAGAAGTTGCAGTGATGAAGAGCTCAACAAAGCTATCGACTATATGGTGTCACAAAGTCAGTAGCCAGACATCTGACCAGGCCCAGTGCAAGGATGCCCTGGGCTTACTATTCAATTCATATCACTTTCCAACTATTTTCACCAATATCTCTTGGAAAACAACGTTTATATCAAACCGTAATCAATTCATCTTTCTGTATACAATCAGAAATATATAACGCGTAACTACCAAAAGAGTTTTATATTTTTTGTTGTTACTATACTCATTCAAGTCTCGTTACTCCAAAAACAACTGCGTCATCAAAATGACACCGTTGAGCTGTATCAATCAGGGCACATCAATTCCTATTTATAATTATATAAAATGACCACTACCCTCTCATGAGTCTGCTTAAAGCAATTTCAAAGGAGAGAAAACATGAGCTCAAAAAAATTAAAATCGTTATCATTTCTCATTCTCGGACTATCAATTGTATTAACAGGTACGATAAATGCTGGAGAGTTAACATCAAAAGCAGAGGTTGAAAAACTTCTATCCGGCAATACAGTTGAACTCAATGATGTGAAATGGGAAAAGTCCGTCGTCTGGTATATAAAGAAAAATGGCCGTGTAAAAACTCAAGATGAATACGGTAACAGAGGCAAAATGGATTGGTATGTAGATGATGAGGGTCGATTCTGCACTGAAAAGAAAAACCGGAAATTAAGATGTCGTGTTTTGGTGACACGTGAAGATGGTGGTTATGATGCATATGAAAGAGAATATGCAGATAATGAATTGAAGTGGATTTTCAAGCGTATTTTACCCGGCAACCCTCACGATCTATAAAGGTTCAAATACGATCTGACGCCATATATAAGAAGCGGCAACATCTGTCTTCAGTCCAGGTAGATGGATCGATGCGCTCTATCATCTATTGCCATTCACAAAGTCACTATAGAAAACCGACAGTTTTTTGTACAATGCCAGCTCAAGATAGTTAACCCGGTGAAGCCCATGGATACCCTTGAATGCATTAAGAGCCGCCAATCGATCCGAGCCTTCAAACCTGAGCCTGTTCCCCGTGAACTGCTGTTACAGGTTTTTGAAACAGCCAGATACAGTCCGTCATACAAAAATACCCAACCCTGGGAAGTAATGATCGTGTCGGGTGAGAAAAAACAGGCATTGTCTGCCATGTTGCTGGACCTGCTGGAAAAAGACACCTCACCACAACCGGACCTGCAGGAACCGGAAAGCTGGCCACCAACGCAAAAAGATCGTATCAACCAGTTGTATAGCAAGCGTGCCAAAGCCACCGGGCTTGATCTCACCGATCCCAAAATTATTCATAAATCAAAACAGGCGAATTTCAGATTTTATAATGCGCCTCACGCCTTTTATTTTTACCAGGATGCCGCTCTCTCCTCCTGGTCCCTGGTCGATATCGGTATGTTCATTCAGAGTGTAATGCTGAGTGCAAATGCGTTGGGTCTAGGCACCGTACCGCAGGCCTTTGCTACCGATTATGCTCCGCAGGTGAAAACGTTTTTGTCTTTGCCTGAAACTAAACGACTAATTGTCGGTATGTCGGTGGGATATCCAAATATGGACTCGCCGGTGAATCAGTTACGTACCGATCGAGCATCAACCGATGAACTGGTGCAATGGCTTGATTAATCAATAACAACAAGGGGTATTGAGCATACCCCTTGTTTTATCAGTTAACAGGCGTCGATTCCCGCCCGACCAGCAACAACCAGATGTAACCACTGATACCGGCCAGCAATGATGCAATTAGAATACCGATCTTGGCCATTAGCAGGAGTTCTGGCTGCTGCTCAAAACCCAGCTCGGCAATAAAAATTGCCATGGTAAAGCCAATACCAGCCAGTAGCGATACACCGGCCACTTGAGTGAAACGAATATCATGGGGCAGCTGAGCTATCCCCAACTTGATTGCCAGCCAGCTAGTCAGGGTTATACCGATGAATTTGCCCGCTACCAGCCCGAAACCCACACCTAATGTCACCGGATGAGTGATCGCTGTCGTTATGGAACTGAAATCCAGTGAGATACCGGCATTAAACAGGGCAAAGATGGGAATCACCAGAAACGCCACCGGCAAATGCCAGGCATGTTCCAGTCGTTGTAACGGCGTTTCTACTTTTCGAATACCATTTTCCAGCGCCTGTACCACTGAACGCATTTCAACATTGGTCATGATATTTTTGCTCGGATCATGACTGTCATCAAAACGTTTGACCAGGCGTTTAATCTGCTGACTAAAACGCTCAGGATCATACTTGGGTATCGCTGGTACTGTGAAGGCCCCTAACACACCGGCCAGGGTGGCATGAACACCAGACTTGAGCAGGAAATACCAGAGAAAAACAGCCACCAGGGCATAGGGCCAGGTTTTACGAATACCGACCATGTTGAACACAATCATCAGCCCCAGCAGACCGGCGGCGATGAACAGAGCCTGAAACACCAGCTGCTCAGTATAGAAAAAGGCAATGACCGCTACCGCTCCCAGATCATCCACGATAGCCAACGCCACCAGAAAGGTAATCAGTGATTTGGGCACACGACTGGCCAGTAGCACCAGGGCACCGATGGCAAAGGCAATATCGGTCGCCATGGGTATGCCCCAGCCTTTGGCCGCCAGACCGTCGGGATTAAAAGCAAAATAGATCAACGCGGGCACTACCATGCCGCCAATGGCCGCCACCACCGGTAACACCGCCTGACGCAAATTGGCCAGCTCACCGACCAGGATTTCCCGTTTCAGCTCCAGTCCAACAACAAAAAAGAACACAGCCATGAGTCCATCATTAACCCAGTGATGCAGGGTTTTCTGAATCGACCAGTCACCCAACGCTATAGTGACGGGCATATGTAACATATGCAGGTATAATTCAGCCAGCGCACTATTGGCCAGTATCAGTGCAATGATGGCCGTACCCATTAACAACAGACCACTGGTGGTCTCCCGATGAATAAATTCTTCAAAAGGCGTGATGACCTTGTCAAAGGACTTCTCCCATGGTGCGTGGTAAACCCCCTTACCCCGATCTTTAAATTTTATTAGCTTCATTAAACAGTCTCATTGTTGTCTGTTTTTATAATTGAGTCTTGTCTGACCTGTTCGTACTCACTCGCATGACTGAGTTCACTATCGATATATTCCATTATTGGATAATCAACGCAAACAAACGTTCAACATGATTAACTATAACGTCAATAGCTACCAGCGGCTATCAAGTCCTTGTTTAACAGCTGGATCGATACCCTCTGCAGTCAAAAACAATCTAACATCGCATTAACTTGTGGCTCTGGCACACAGTTTCAACATTAAACATTGTATCGAATGGGGTGACTTGATTAAAATCCAGTCACCTTTTAGTCAATACTACATGACATGAGTACCCCAATCCGACATCCAACACAATCCCTTAAACTCGCATTTCCCAACGCGCAGAATCACATGCTTGATGGCCGACTGGACCGTCCAGCTGATGTTGAGCCACATGCCTATGTCATCATCTGTCACTGCTTTACCTGCACCAAAGAAACCCTGACCACCTCCCGGGTCAGTCGTGGTCTGGCCCAGGCTGGCTTTGGCGTATTACGATTTGACTTCACCGGCCTGGGTGACAGTTCAGGTCAGTTTGCTGATAGCCATTTTACCTCCATGGTTAGTGATATCCTTAGTGCCAGTGCTTATCTGGACAGCCATTACTCGTCCCCGGTGGCATTGCTTGGACACAGCATGGGTGGCACTGCAGTACTCGCGGCTGCCATGCAAATACCCTCATGTAAAACCGTGGTTACGATTGCCTCGCCCAGCCATCCGACTCACGTGCTGCATCATTTTGGCCAGGCCATGGATAAACTCGAATCGGGTGTAGATGCTGAAATTCGAGTCGCCGGTATCGCATACCCCGTAAAACCGCAATTTATTCATGATGTAAGACAATACGGTTTCGAAGATAAATTAAACGGCTTTAATTTACCGATTCTTGCCATTCGAGCTGGCCAAGACAGTTTGGTGTCCGCCAGCGATGCCGATGAAATACTCGCCCTGACCTCCGCGGAGCATCAATTATTCGAGCTGGAGAAGGCCGATCATCTATTCAGTGACCGGCAGGATACCCAGGCCATGATTGAAGCGATTAGCCAGTGGCTATACATTTATAGCAACTTTGAATGATGCATTTGCATACTCACCTGATACTGATATTCTAGGCCGATGCTAACAACTGCGACCACACAGAATCCATCTATACAACGTATAACACGTTGGCTGATGGTATTTGCGCTGATCTTTGCCGCCTGGCATGTGTCACTGCACGAAGTTGATTTAGCTGACGGCAGTCTGAATGAATGTCAGGTATGTAGCCTGAGTCAGACTTCCCTGCTGGGACACGCCAATCAGTCTGCACAGCAAGTTGTCTTTATTGCGGTTGCAACCACTCCGATGCCCACTGCACAACCGGCAACACCCTTTTACATCTCACCCTGGCAGGCACGCGCACCACCTCTCGCCTGATTTATTTTGACATTAGCATATTGGTTTAATCCTTTCGTACACCGGATCGAGCCATTTAACTGTAGTTAAAAAAGATCAGGAGTCCATTGTGACTAACACTATTTTGAAATCTTTTCTGGCGGCTTTGACCGCATGTACACTCTGTGTCCAGGCTGAACAAGTGCAGGCAGAAACTGGCACCACTGCACAGCAGCTGGAAACTCTGCAACAACAAATCGAAGCGTTGCAACAACAACTCAACACCACAACATCGGTCTTACCTGTACCGCCTCTGGCCAGCGATTCGGGTCATCTGCTTGAAATCGGTCTATCCAGTTTATTAGCGGTCGGTGCATCTAGCGTTGACAACGATGCCCTTACCCATCTGCAGGCTGGTGGTCACGACCCTAACCAGAATGGCTTCACAGTTCAGAATGTAGAACTAATGATTTCGGCTACCGTTGATCCTTATCTGGATGCCCAGGCAAATTTGATTTTCCTTATCGATGCCGAAGGTGAAACCGTGGTGGAACTGGAGGAAGCCTTTTTCACCAGCCGCAGCCTGCCCCACGGATTACAACTAAAAGGCGGTCAGTATTACACGGAGTTCGGCCGCCGCAATGCACAGCATCCCCATAGCTGGGCCTTTGTAGACCAGCCGGTTATCTTATCGCGCCTGTTTGGTGGCGATGGTTTACGCAGCCAGGGTACGCGACTGTCCTGGTTAATGCCCACCGACTGGTATTCGGAATTGTATGTGGGTCTACAAAATGCGAAAGGCGAAACCGTGAGCAGTTTTCTGAGTGCAGCCGGAGAAGATATCGCTGGCCATACCCTGCTGGATCGCTCAAGCCGCAACTTTGGTGACCTGCTGTATTCCGCCCGTTGGCTCAATGCCCTGGACCTGTCAGACACCACCAGCCTGAACCTCGGCATATCCGGTCTCTGGGGTCCCAATGCCAGTGGCCTGACCACCGATACTCGTATATATGGTCTGGACCTGTATCTGAAATGGCAGGCCCTGAACAGTCAACGTGGCTACCCGTTTGTAGCCTGGCACAGCGAGTTGTTAGAGCGCCACTATGAAGCGGGTGATGCAACCGACCCCAGCCACGAAAACCTGAATGATCAAGGCTGGTTCACCCAGTTACTCTGGGGATACACATCGAACTGGGTGGCCGGATTGCGGCTTGAACGCGCCTATGCCGAGGGAGACACCTCGACTGATCCACTACGAGATACCCGCAAACGCCTGTCACCCAATCTAACCTGGTATATCACGGAATACAGCAAACTTCGCCTGCAATATAACCGTGACTGGGCACAGCACCTGAATGAGGACAGCGCAGATTCCCTGTGGCTGCAATTTGAATTCAACATGGGCCGCCACATGGCCCATACCTTCTAGAGCAAACAGTCATGCGAACATTCATTCACATCATTTCCCTATGGCTGCTAACTGGATTCACGGCGAATGCTGAGGCCCTGCAGGTAATAACCAGCACAACCGACCTGGCTGCACTTAGCAAAGCGATTGGCGGAGAGCATGTACAGGTTAAAAGCCTGACCCCTGGCAGCCGCGACCCACATTATGCCGTCGCCAAACCCAGCATGATCCGTCAGCTGCACCGCGCAGACTTACTGGTAATTGTGGGGGCTGATCTCGAAACTGGCTGGTTACCCGCGCTGTTACAATCTGCACGTAATCCCCGTGCCTACCCTGGTCAGCAGGGACATCTGGACCTGTCGACACATGTATCATTACTGGGGCGTGCTCAACAACCGGTATCTCGCGCCATGGGTGATGTGCACAGTCAGGGTAACCCACACTACTGGCTCGACCCGGCCAATCAGCGCCTCATGGCTCGTGCGATCAAAGCGCGTCTAGCATCTCTCGATCCAGCTCATGCTGATGACTACCGTACGGCTCTTCTTAACTTTGAGCACACATTAAACGAGCGTATGCAACACTGGAAAAACCAGTTGGCCAACCTCAAAAACCAACCGGTCATTGCCTATCACAACTCGTTTATTTATCTGGCCCAGGCCTTTGGTTTCAGGATTGTCGATGAAATAGAGCCACAACCGGGTATTGCGCCGAGTGCTGCTTCATTGGCCGAGCTGGTCTCCACCATCCAGCGGCAACAGATTGCTCTGCTGATCATGGAACCCTATTACGAACGTCGTTCGGCACAATTTATTCAACAGCACACCGACATTAAGCTGGCGGTCTTACCCCAGTCGGTTGGCGCCAAGGAAGACATCAAAACCATGTTTGAACTGTTCGATGCTATTGTCGAAACTCTAACCCAGACACTGAAGAACTGACATGGAAGTCTGGCAGATTCTATTACCCGCCTTCAGTCTCAGTGCCCTGATGATCTTCAGCCACACCTATCTCGGGATGCACGTGCTGTCGCGGGGAATTATCTTTATCGATCTGGCACTGGCCCAGGTGGCCGCACTCGGCATTGCACTGGCCTTTTTACTGGGTGCAGATGCCCATGGCTTTACAGCCAAAGCCTATGCTTTTACAGCAACTATTATTGCTGCCTTTGCCTTCGCTGGCCTGCGTCGTATCCCCAACAAGGTCACCCGGGAAGTGATTATTGGCTGTGTTTATGTGGTTGCCACGGCCCTGGCCATAGTCATCCTCAGCCGTACCCAGCAGGGAATGGAAGAACTGAAGTCACTGTTCAATGGTAATATTTTATGGGTCAACTGGAATGAGATTTTACTAACAGGCATTGTTTACATGCTGTTAGCCATCTTCCACGGTGTGTTTTACAAACAGTTTTACATACTGTCTTTTGCCGGGGATAAGGAGCAGCCGCACAGTTACAGTTTTCTCTGGGAGTTTTTGTTTTTTGTTTCCTTTGCCATCACCATCACCCTGGCCGTCACTGTGGCCGGGGTTTTACTGGTATTTGCCTTCCTGATCATCCCAGCCTTTAGTGCCTCGCTATTTAAAGCCTCACTTCCCGTGCGTTTACTACTAGGCTGGCTGCTGGGCCTTCTCGGCAGTGTTGCCGGTTTACTGTTGTCATACACCTTCGATTTACCCACCGGGGCCACCATGGTATCGGTCATGGGGATTATCCCGCTACTCGCCTATGCCCTGACTTTTGTGCGCCGCTGAACCTGAACAGGCAGACTAATTACCGGCGCGAATCAAGCCACCCAGGCCGGCTTTTTCCAGTACCGCATTCAGGTGCTGACGTATGGCCTGCGGTGCTTCCATCTCCATTACTTTCTTTAGCAAACTCTTACTGCGACGCCGACTGAATTCACGGATCACCTTTTTAATACGCGGTAGACTGGATGCACTCATACTCAGGGAAGTCACCCCCATACCCAATAACATCAGGGCCGCCACCGGGTCACCCGCCATTTCACCGCAGACACTCACCGGTATACGCTGCTGCCGAGCCGCAGCCACTACTCGACTTACCGCCTGGATCACGGCTGGATGCAAAGAATCATACAAGCTGGCTACCTGAGGATTGTTGCGATCAACAGCCAGCAAATACTGGGTAAGATCATTACTCCCGATCGAAATAAAATCGACACGCTTGACCAGGGCATCAACCTGGTAAACCAGCGAAGGTACCTCCACCATGGCACCAATCGGTGGCAGGCAAATGTCATTGCCTTCTTCACGCAATTCGTCATAGGCTCGATGAATTAATGCAATGGCTTCATCCAGTTCCGATAGCGTACTAATCATCGGCAACAACAACTGCAGATTATTCAATCCAGCATTTGCTCGAAGCATGGCCCGAATCTGCACCAGAAAAATTTCTGGATGATCAAGGGTAATACGAATACCCCGCCAGCCCAGAAATGGATTATCTTCCTTGATTGGAAAATACGGTAAGGCCTTGTCACCGCCGATATCCAGCGTTCGCATGGTGACAGGGCGAGGTGCAAAATCACTCAGTACCTGGCGATAAATATCATACTGTTCCTGTTCACCGGGAAATTGTTTGCGCACCATGAATGGAAATTCTGTGCGATACAGACCCACACCCTCGGCACCACTGTCGAGTGACGGTTTTATATCTGATAACAGGCCAGTATTGGCATACAGTGAAATATGATAACCATCGGTGGTGATCGCTTCGAGATCGCGAATTTCTTTTAGATCAGCCGACAGCAGCTGCTCTTGCTTTTGCAGACGCCGATATTCCCGGCTGACCGCGCGGGAGGCATTAAGATAAACAAAGCCGCTATAGCCATCGACAATAACATCGAGCTCAGCCATGGCTGCCACTGGCAAATCTTCAACACCCAATACAGCTGGTACCCCCAGCGCCGAGGCCAGAATAGCAGTATGTGATGTACGTGAACCTCGCCGCGACACGACACCGACCAGTTGCCTGGCGGGCACCTCTGCTAACATGGAAGCCGAAATATCCTCTCCCACCAGAATCGTCTTCTTCGGATAACGCATAACCTGCTGCTGACTTTGTTGCAGCTGTTTCAGGATGCGCCGGCCCAGGTCACGCACATCTTCAGCCCGCTCACGCAAATAAGGATCATCCATACCACTGAACACCTGGACATGTGCCATGATGACTTCACGCACAGCACCCGGTGCCCAGTTTCCGGACAGAATGTGTTTACTGATGACACCGATCAGGCTGTCACTATCCAACATCATGATATAAGCATCGAACAGAGCCAGCTCTTCAGCGGGCAGGACATCAGCCATATTGCCGACCATGCGCTGGATATCCTGTTTCACGGCAACCACAGCCTGCAAGAATCGGTCATTTTCCTGCTCAGTATCCTGAATGGTGCGATCCGGGATTTCCTCAATACCGGTCTCGACATCCAGCACCACCGCCTGACCTATACCTATACCCGGTGCACCGGGCAAACCTTTCAGCTGCTGCTCACCCTCATGCCCCTGATTAGCCAGGGTACCAATATCACCAATCACCCGAGCATGGGCAATTGCCCCTGCCAGTTGGGCCGCTATGGTGATCATAAAGGTGACGGTATCTTCACCATAACGGCAAGCATCAGTCTGCTGCAATACCAGCACACCCAGTAGCTGTCGATTATGAATAATCGGCACCCCCAGGAACGCATGAAATTGTTCTTCACCGGTTTCTGAAAAGTATTGATAGCGAGGATGTTCTGGCGCATTATCCAGATTGATGGGTTCAGCACGTTGCGCCACCAGTCCGACCAACCCCTGATCAAAACGCATACGAACCTCACCCACAGCTGTCGATAACAGTCCATCGCTGGCCATGAGCACCAGATCACCGGATTCCTCGTCCACCAGATACACCGAGCATACGGTCACCGACAGCGCCTGCTTTACCCGCTGCACGATAAGACCCAGCGCCTGATCAAGGTTACGTGCACTACTGACTTCCTGGATAATATTTCGCAGGATATTAAGCATTTAAGATCCTTTCACTATTTTTTGAACAAGCCGACTAGATCAATCTGGCTCGCTTTAGTATTGCCTGAATCATAACCTGTTTATCGTTAACATCACCCTAAATCCATCAATTTTGTGTGGAACACGTGGTGTCATTTTAAATCGGTAAATCCATTTTCCTTTGAAACAACCCTCAACATCAGATAAGACGCTCTTCATGCAACATGCTGAAAATCATAATGCCCACCAAAAAAACATACTATATTATTGATTTTATTATATAAAACACCAGATTCTATCCCTATATATCGATTTAAAAAACTGATCATGACAATCAATAATTTTCGCTTTACCTGTTCGATGTAAATCAATAAAAAGCACTTAATGAAAGACAGCAAAAAAACTGTATACGGTATTTGATTGTGCTCCCAATAACCCATGGATGATCTGAAAAGGATAACGCCTACACACTCAAAACCATGACAGGCGCTGTTTATCTTAACATCCGCTCAGCTTCCGGTAGCGATGGCTAGCAACGTACACAATGGGTAGATACATAATGCTTGATGACAACAATGATGATTTGATGGATAACGACGATGATGACATTGACGAAAATCAGCTCATCGCCTCTAGATCCACAAGTAATGAAACGTCCCGAAAACGTATCGAAGACTATCTCGAAGAACTGAATTTAAAACGTCAGATTGAAGATATGTTTTTTGACGCTAATTTCTGAAACTCCTATGCGCTAACAGCCCAGTAAACAGATAAATGGCGGGTGCAGCGACCTACCTGCACCCGCCATTCACCCTATTCTTCAGCTAAAGCCCCGACAACAAAAAAATCATTTTTTTATATATAAAACAATAGCTTACATAATTTCCATACAGGTAATGATTACCAGTTCACGTTTTTTATTATCTGCAGATAAGTTTTTTTCATGTCGCTATTTAATTACATAATAAATTTATTATATAATCGCGCCCCGTACACAATCTCGATTTCTAAAAACCTACTCACAAACCGAGTCAGGTGGGTCGTTAGAAATCAAGATTTCAAACTTTATATTGAGGATTTAACATGCAAGATATTGATGACCTATGCAGCAAATACGCTTACGCCATCGCCCTGACTGGCTTTAGTGGTGACATAATTATGGATGATGACGGCTGCGCCATCGAAATCACTGAACATAGGCTGACTCACGCGGTTAACCAGATCCATGATGCCTGGGATGCTCACCGTGAAATGAAAAAGAGTGCATAACGTATTCTTTTCAGCATGAAGTAAAAAAACCCTCGAATGAGGGTTTTTTTATGCCAAAAATTTATTGCTAATCTATTGACTACAAACAATCTTCTTCTCTTGCTTGTCCAGAATCGAGGTCACTGTCGCCTGACTGAGGTTCATCTCGCAAGCCACCAGTCCTGCTGTCGTAGGCTCAGGCTGTAAGATTACTTGCATTACTAACAATTGTGGTCCCGTTAAACCTGATTAACGATCCAATTTCTTAATGAACAGCGCTTCCTTATTGCCAAATGCGGCGTAAAGACTGGGCTTATTAATACCCATTGCTTTTGTGAAATCACTCAATGACGTACCGCTGTATCCTTTTCACCCATAACTTTAGTTTAGGGCTGGTATCAATATAGTCCTACAATTGTTCTTCGTGCTTTAAATGCAATATATTTCGTATTAAGAAGTAACCTCTAGCTAAAGCAACTAAAGCTGGAAAAAATAATGGTTCCATTGTTATTCCTTTGATTTTACATAACGACCAGGCTCACCGGCGCCCATGCAGCGAAGCAGAATTGTCGTCCGGTAAGACGCCTTGTTCACCCCTGTTTATGTGCCCGTCACTTTTTCATCAAATACTTGGCCACGGCCTGATAGGCTGGCAACGAGGTGGGGTCAATCTGCGCGTTCTTAGCCGTGGGGAAAGACGCGAACCGCACGATGACCATCTCGGCGGTTGGGTCCACATAGATGGTTTGCCCATGAACACCACGTGCAGCAAAAGCGCCATGCTTGTTATGTAAAACCCACCACATACTATAGTAACTCCCGCCTTTAAGCATTTTGTAGCCAGCCTTAGCAAAGGCTTTCTTATCGCCACCGGCTCGGATGTTCTCCATAACCTCTTTCGGGAACAACCTTTGCCCATTTATATTTCCGCCGTTAAGCATTAGCAGCCCAATACGCCCCAAGTCTCGCATGCCTGCACTGAGTCCGCCGCCAGCAAAAGGTGTTCCCTTGGCGTCCACGGTCATATATCCATCCTGCTCCGTTCCCATTCTGCTCCAGATACGCTCCGACAGCAGGTGCGCAAGATCCTTGCCTGTGACCCGCGATATAATCCAACCGAGTGCGTCCGTATTGATTGTCCTGTAAGCAAAAGCTTCACCGTGGACACCGTCCTGCTTGACGGTTTGCAGATATTCAAAATAGCCGTTTGGGCCTTCATAGTCCTTTGGTTTCGGTAATGGGCTCGCCGCCTTTGAATAGATCCATATATCCGCCTTTGGATCAGCGTAGTCCTCGCTGTAGTCAAGAGCCGTGGTCATGTCCATGACCTGGCGCACTGTCGCGTTGCCAAACGCGCTATTCTTGAGTTCCGGGATGATTGAAGAAACCTTCACTTTATCGTCGAGCCGTCCTTCCACTACCAGGATCTCGGCCAGAAGTCCCGTAATAGACTTGGTCATCGACATGGCGGCATGCTTGCCCATCTCATCAAGACAGCCAGAGTATTTCTCATAAACAATTTTGTCCTTGTGAAGAATGAGAATGCCGTCGGTATAATTCGCCGACAGGGATTCCTTCCATGTCATCGGTTTTTCGCCACCTGTAGGCATGAAGGTCACGGCGTCAATACTTTTATCAATTGCATACTCTAGCGGGACCGGCGGGCCGACACCTCTATTCACTTGCTTTGTGGGCATCAGCTCACGAATGTGGCATACCGTCCATCGCAACTTTGGGAAGCTAAAGAAATCTGACTCCGGCTGCATAATCAATTTCTCAGACGACGGCGGAAAGCCTGTCATCCAGCCCAACAGGCTAGGGTTAGATTCCTCTGCACTCATGTAGGAACTGGATTGTGCATGGGTTTGCGCAAAAAGCCCTAATACGGCCAGAAAAGCTACAAGCAGAGAATGTGAAATACGAATTGGGTGATTCATGATGCTTTCTCCATGCGGGTTATTGTATTCCTCTCTTCATTAAGGGCAAATATTTAAGTTTTAGGGCATCAACGAAGTAAGCATCCCATATGAATAGATTGTAATGCTTTTCAATCCACAACTTGTAGATTAAACCCTTCACTTTGTTCGGGTTCCTGAAAATACCTGGTTACTTCAATGAACATTGTTTCTGTGTCAAAGATCGCTCTTTCTGGCTGCTCTAATCGCCTTTTCTCTATTTGTTTCAAACAAACATCATTACTTACTTTTAGATAGATAAGCTCGTTTGGTGCATTGGCTTCGGTAATTAGTTCTTTAAACCACTTTCGTTGATTAACAGTGTTTGCTGGAAAATCCATGACAACACTTGTACCTGTTTTCAATATATCCAAAACATGTGATTTGACTAGCGGTTTCAGTAATGAAGAATAATGGAGGTAATCATTAAATGAAGTGATTAGATTTGGGTAAAGCCTCGATAACCACTCATCTTCAGAGATCAAAACTGCATTTCGTTCTTGAGAAACCTGCTTCGATTTAGTTGATTTTCCTGCTCCCATCTTTCCAGAGAACAATATCAATGTTCCTACTTGCACTTTTCGTCCTTTTTACGCATAACATTTTGCATATACGGACGACACTAAGTGGCGATCCGAGTGCGCTATTGCGTACGAATTGATGTGATTGTTAGGCATTACTTGTATCTACGAGGATACACCATGTTCTTTGGTAAATCTTTTTACCAACTCTTCTAACGGCAATCGTTTTATATTCCATATCCCATAAAATGGATGATCTAAGTCTTCTATAATCATATATAGGAGATGAATGGAAATAGATAGGCTGACGAGAATAGTTATATGAGTATAGATATTTTGAACGCCTAGTAGCAAAAATGCCGCTATGAGAACAATGGACATAAAGATCATTAGAATCTTTAATCTAGGTGGCAGTCTCTCATTAGCCAAGGCGATCCTTCTTGTACGTAGTTTCGTAATATCTGATATATTCTCAATTATGGCAGCGAACACAACTCCATCACTTTCTGTATCAACTGAAATGTTTTTGCTCTTACGCATTATTTCGTATAATTCTTCAGAAGTATCTGAATCCATAGGCTCACGTGGATCACTCATTTCTGGCCATTCGTTATTAAGTAATGAAAAAGTGTATTGAAAAAGAGCACCTTTGATACTCTTTTTGACTTCACTTCTTTCTTCATTTAAATAAGTTAAAAAATCTCTCACAGTCTCGACAGCATTTAATTCGTTTTCAATTACTTGACTAAGATCGCTGTATTTGGTTAATACTGTGACCAATAAGAAACCTGCCACAATGGCATAAACAATACCGAAAACACTGAAAAAGGCACTCCAGGCTGCTACATCTTCAAATATCTCTTTATACTGAACATATTCTTTAACTGATATTAAAATAAGCGCAGCAAGCACACCTGTAATAACCAGCGG